>CAZCQC010000389.1:0-5718 GCA_964500155.1 uncultured Rikenellaceae bacterium
TCTACTGATATCTCAGCTTCATGTGTTTTAACTTTTTCCATTTTATAGATAGTTTATCGGATTGGTATTTGTTTCTGAAAACCGGACTGCAAATTTAGGGAATTTTTTGACAATTAGATCGTATAATATTTCAGTTGAGAATTTTTCAGACTCAAAGTGTCCACAATCGACAAGTAAAATCCTGTCATCAGCTTCAAACCAGCTATGATATTTAATATCGCCTGTCATATATACGTCTGCTCCTGATGAAACCGCATCATTTATAAGTGATGCTCCGGCTCCACCGCATAGTGCTATCTTTCTAACTGTCTTATCAGTAAGACCGGAATAACGGATTCCATGAGAATCGAATACTGATGAAACAAGGCTCAGGAAATCATTCCCGCTTAACGGTTCCGGAAGATCCCCGGTACAACCCACGCCATAATCAATGTTATCATTTTCAACCGAATAAATATCATATGCAACTTCCTCATACGGGTGGGCTTCAATTAGTGCATTCACAACCTTTTCCTTAAGATGCGAAAAAAGAACTGTCTCAAATCTGATTTCCTTTTCGAAATGGTCTATTCCTTTTTCTCCTGTATAAGGATTTGTAGACTCCCCTGCCCTGAAGCTTCCCGTGCCTGAAACACTGAAACTGCAACGGTCATAATTGCTAATAAAACCCGCGCCGGAATTAAAAACTGCTTCCCTGACCTTTTCAAGATGATCCTCCGGGATGAAAGTCACAAGCTTCATCAGCTTCCCCTTTAGAGGCAAAAGGACTTTTATATTCCGCAATCCAAGTTTTTGCGCCATTTTCCTGCTTACCCCCTCATTCATCATATCCAGATTGGTATGCGAGGCGTAAACAGCAATATCATTTTTAATTACCTTGTACAGGATCCTGTCGGTAGCAGATACTCCTGTAATTTTTTTTATTCCGTTGAAAATGAGGGGATGATGGGAAATCACAATATCGCAACCTTTTTGAATTGCCTCATCAATGACCTTCTCGGTAACATCGAGAGTTATAAGAGCTGATGAAATTTCCCTTCCAGGCAACCCGACCTGAAGTCCGGAGTTGTCGTATCCTTCCTGAAAAGATAAGGGGACAGCAGTATCCAGATAGGAACAAAGTTCTGATAGTTTCATGATATAGATTTTCTCAGTGTGACTGTGTGATAATTAACCTCCTTCACGGCCTTCCCCGCCAGCTGGCGGGGGAAGGAACTGTTCCTTACCTTTCCCCCCTGAGGGAAAATGAAAGGGGGTTTAAAAATGCAACATTAAGTATTGTCTCTCAACTCGATCAGAAGGCTTTTTATTTTCTGAAGAGATTCATTGATCTCAAATTTATGGTCTGCCTCATCCCACTTCGCTATAAGTTTCTTTTTCACGCCAGCCATTGTCATCCCTTCTTCCTTTAATAGGCGGTGTATGATCCCAAGGTTTTTAATATCAGTTGCGGTAAACATCCTGTTTCCCTTCTTGTTCTTCATGGGTTTCAGGATTTCAAACTCATTCTCCCAGAACCTTACAGTGGATATGGGTACATCAAGCATCCCGGAGACCTCACCAATTGAATAGTAGAGTTTCTCAATTTTCTTTTCCTTATATGGCATGTTGTTTATTAAATATCAATCAAATGACTGTCCTGTTTTTGATGCAATCTCAATCATTGTTTCATATTCGGCAGGCGAAAGGTCATTAAAGAAATAGTTTACCGGATCGACATTTACGTCATTGAGCTTGATCTCATAATGAAGATGCGGAGCAACCGACATCCCGGTATTTCCAACATATCCTATTACATCACCCCTGTGTACCTTCTGTCCTGTTTTCACATTAAAACTCTCAAGGTGAGCATATATTGATGAATAGCCGAAACCATGATTTACAATAATATAGTTGCCCATGCCCCTTTTGCTCGATGATACAGATTCGATTGTACCGTCACCCGACGCATATACATCTGTTCCAAGCGGGGCAGTAAAATCCATTCCTGCATGAAACTTGCTTATTTTATAAACAGGATGGATCCTGAGCCCGAATCCGGAAGCAATTCTGGTAAGATCTTTAGTGGAAATCGGAATTATTGCAGGAATTGATCTCAGCATATTTTCTTTCTCCCTTGCCAGTATAATCAGCTCATCGAACGATTTTGACTGAACATAGATCTTTTTTCTGATAACATCGAGCTTCTTTGCTGTTTCGATGACAAGGTTTGAATTATTAAATCCCTCAAGGTCGCTAAAACGGCTTACCCCTCCAATTCCCACCTGCCTCTGGGTTGTCTGTAACGGCTCGGCGCCAAAAATTGTCCTGTAAAGGTTATCATCGGTTTCCTGAAGCTGTTCAATAACAGTTTCAAGATTACCCATTTCCCTGTGAATTAAATCATACTGAATATTCATCTGGGCAATCTCACGTTTAAGAGCTTTTTCCTTTGGAGTGTCAAAAAACAGACCGTACAGGAAATTTAGTACAACTGCAATAAGAACCGAGGCAATTAAGTAAGCAAGTAACCTGAGAAAGATAGCCTTTGCACCAAGACGTATTTTGTCGAAGCTTAATGAGTCGGGGTTAAACTTGTACTTAACGTGTTTCATGATTCAGCAAAGATAAATATTTCAACAAAGAAATAAAATCAGCCCGATTAATTGAATCAGGTCTCTGAATCATAAAACAACTGCAGTATTATTATCTTAATTTAGATTGGGCAGTGAGTGTTTGAATCATATCAAAATACTCATCTTCAGTAAGATCATCATTAAAGTAATAGAGAGGATTCTTATGCTGTCCGTAAAGGTCGATCTGGTAATGGAGATGTGGGCCTGTTGAAGTACCGGTATTCCCGCTAAGACCAATCTGATCTCCTCGCTTGATATTAAGTCCAACCGTTACCTTGATGTTGCTTAGATGACCGTATGTTGACCGATAGCCATATCCATGGTCAACAACAATACAATTACCAAAGCCGCTGTTCCATCCTGCTTCAATAACCTTTCCGGAACCTGTTGCATAAACGTTCGTTCCGTAGGGAGTTCTGAAATCCTGTCCATGGTGCCATTGCGGGGTTCCGAGTACCGGGTGTTTATCCCTGAATTTCATACCATCACCAAGCCTGTAAATTACATTAACGGGACTTATCATCGGAAGATATTCCATCTCCCGCTTCCATTCATTCTTTTTTTCTTCAATCGCCCTGAACGATTCGAACTGAATGGTGGCCTTGTTCTTTATTTCAGCTACCTTTTCCCTGCTGGCCAGCATCAGGTCTGAATTGTAATAACCATAAAGCTCTTCATACCTTTCAACACCACCTGATCCCATATTACGCATCGAGCCGGGAACCGAATCCATATCAAGGACCGGACGGTAACGGTTACCGTCAGAAAGCTCAAGATCATGTAGGGTTTTCAGAGCGTTATCGATTGTCATCCCCATTATAGAGTAATTCATTTTCAGGTTCTCAATTTCCTGACTTAATTCCTTTTCTTTGGGTGAACCGAACGTACCATTAAAAAGTGATGAATATATGATTGTTGTGACTACAGCAGCTACTGACCATAATGCAAAACGGAAAAGCATGCTCTTCCATGGCAATCTTACCTTTTTGTATTGAAGATCTGTCAGATCAAGAAAATACTTATGGTTAAACATGACCTGCTCTGGTTTTTTATGCTGAGAATGACAAATCTAAAACAATTAAATTAATTTTACAAACTCAAATTTAAGTTACTTATTGTGTAATAATATGTTATTAACATTAAAAGCAAACGAGCTGAGGAAGCTGTTTTTTGACTTTTTCCATTCAAAAGAGCATTTGATAGTCCCTTCTGCCCCAATGGTCATAAAGAATGATCCGACCCTTATGTTTACCAATGCAGGGATGAACCAGTTCAAGGATATTTTTCTCGGTAACATGCTCCCGGTAAGCAGTAGAGTAGCAAATTCACAGAAATGTCTGAGGGTATCCGGAAAGCACAACGATCTTGAAGAGGTAGGTCATGATACCTACCATCATACTATGTTCGAAATGCTGGGGAACTGGTCTTTTGGAGATTATTTTAAAAAAGAAGCGATAGAATGGGCCTGGGAATTTCTGGTCAGAAAGCTCGGCATTCCTGAAGAAAGGCTCTATACCACAATTTTTGAAGGTAGCCCTGACGAGAAAGTTCCCCGGGATGATGAAGCCTTCAATTGCTGGAAAAGTTGCTTTAAAGATCCGGAAGGAAGGATAATTGATGGATCCAAAAAGGATAATTTCTGGGAAATGGGAGAAACCGGACCCTGCGGACCCTGCTCGGAAATTCATGTGGATATAAGGGATGAGTCGGAAAGGAAAGAATTACCGGGGTTTGAACTTGTGAATAAAGGTCATCCGCAGGTAATTGAGATCTGGAACCTGGTTTTCATCCAGTACAACAGGCTCTCAAACGGAAAACTGGAACAGCTGCCGGCAAGGCATGTTGATACAGGAATGGGGTTTGAAAGGCTCTGTATGGTTGTACAGGGGAAAAAATCAAATTATGATACAGATATCTTCCAGGCAATAATAAGCCGGATCTCATCTATTACAGGGAAGAAATATGGGATCAATGAAAACTGGGATATCGCCCTGAGGGTTATAGCCGACCACCTGAGGGCTATTGCATTTTCAATAGCAGACGGGCAGATGCCCTCCAATAATAAGGCAGGTTATGTTATCAGGAGGATACTTCGCCGCGCTGTCAGATATGGCTATAACAACCTCGGTACCGAGGAGCCGTTCCTTCACATGCTCGTACCTGTTCTTGCAGATGTCATGGGTGACACTTATCCTGAGTTAAGGACTTCAAAGGATCACATCCTAAAAGTGATCCTTGAAGAGGAAACCTCCTTCCTCAGAACACTTGGAAAAGGATTAAAGCTTCTTGAAAAGAAAATTGAAGAACTAAGGAAGGAAGGTAGCAATACCCTTCCCGGTAAAGCTGCATTTGAGCTTTATGACACATTTGGATTTCCAATTGACCTCACTCAACTTATACTGAAGGAGAATGGAATGATTACCGATATTGCCGGATTTGAGGATGAGATGAAAAACCAAAAGAGCAGGTCGAGAGAAGATGCTGCTGTTGAAACCGGTGACTGGACAATTTTAAGGGAGACTAATGCAACAGAATTTTCCGGCTACACAGGAACCGAAGATGATGTCCTGATATCAAAGTACCGTAAAATTAAGCTCAAAGGAAAAGAAAGCTTACAGATAGTACTGAACAAAACTCCATTTTATGCTGAATCGGGAGGTCAGGTGGGTGATACCGGACTGCTGATTTCCGATAAAGAGAAAATAACGATCATCGACACTATAAAGGAAAATAATGCCGTCATTCATGTGAGCCATGGCAAATTGACTGATCCGCTTGCTCAGTTTCATGCCGTAGTCGATCAGGGGAAACGGCAGATGACCGCAAATAACCATACTGCAACCCATCTTTTGCACTTTGCGCTAAGATCGGTTCTCGGTAAGCATGTCGAACAGAAGGGATCACTGGTTACCCCCGATCGTCTCTGGTTCGATTTCAGCCATTTTACAAAGATGACAAAAGATGAACTGAAGAGGGTCGAAGAGATTGCAAACAGTATGGTAAGGCAGAGCAACAATATTAAGGTCCTTGAGGGTATCTCAATGAAAGAAGCCATTGATATGGGCGCCATGGCTCTGTTCGGTGAAAAATATGGCGATTCTGT
>CAZCQC010000390.1:0-7103 GCA_964500155.1 uncultured Rikenellaceae bacterium
ATAATACGAAAGCAGCCAATTCCCCTCCTGTTATTGACGGACTTGACAAAGACGAATGCTGGAATACAGTAGAATGGAGTGGTGGTTTTATCCAGATGCAACCTGAAGAAAACAAGCCACCTTCACAGGAAACGGCGTTTAAGATCGTATATGACGATAATAATCTTTATGTATTTATCAGAGCTTTTGATACTGAACCTGACAAAATCAGCAGGATAGTAACACGCCGGGATAATTTTACCGGGGATCTGGTTGAAATCAATATCGACAGTTACTTTGATAAACAGACAGCATTCTCTTTCAGTGCTATGGCCTCCGGAGCTAAAGGTGATGAGGCAATTACTCAGGACGGCAATAACTGGGATGACAGCTGGAATCCAGTCTGGTTTCTCTCAACTTCAATTGACGACCAGGGCTGGTGTGCAGAAATGAAGATCCCTTTAAACCAGCTGAGGTTCGGAAAAAAGGATGAACAGGTTTGGGGGCTGCAACTCATGAGGCATATTTACAGGCTTGAGGAACGTTCAAGATGGCAGTTTATACCAAAAGGATCACCAGGCATGGTTCACCTCTTCGGGGAGCTGCACGGGATCAGGAACATACAACCGAAACGTCACCTTGAATTGCTTCCCTATGCAGTAACGCAGATGGAACGATTTGCAAAGGAAGAAGGAAATCCTTTCCTGGATGGCAAATCCAGCGGTTTCTCTGCAGGGCTTGACGGGAAAGCAGGAATTACAAATGATCTGACACTCGATTTTACAATTAATCCTGACTTTGGTCAGGTCGAGGCAGATCCTTCAGAGGTTAACCTGACAGCCTTTGAAACATATTTTTCAGAACGTCGTCCATTCTTTATCGAAGGGAAAAATATTTATGATTTTTCACCAAATCAGACCATAGTGATAAACAAGATGCAGGCCGATAACCTGTTTTATTCCAGAAGGATAGGCCGCTATCCTCATAATTATCCCCAGACTTCCTCAAATGAATATGCAGATATACCTGATGCCACCACCATACTTGGATCGGCGAAATTATCAGGCAAGACAAAAAACGGACTGGCTATCGGAATACTTGAGAGTATTACTGCTGATGAGAAGGCAATCATTGACAATTCCGGGGTAAGGAGAAAAGAGAGCGTGGAACCGTTTACAAGCTATTTTGCAGGCAGACTGAAGCAGGATTTCAACAAGGGTGAAACAACTCTGGGTGGTATGATAACTGCCGTGAACAGGGATATAAAAAATCCGGCTCTTAACTATCTTCCCACCGGTGCTTATACAGGTGGTCTGGATTTCCAGCATTACTGGAAGGAACGTATCTGGTATGTTGCAGGAAATGCAGAATTCAGTAATGTCAAGGGCAATGAGGAGGCAATAATAAACCTGCAACGATCATCAGCCAGGTATTATCAGCGGCCTGATGCAGAGCATATTTCTGTCGATTCATCCCTTACTTCACTTTCAGGCTTCGGTGGGACTCTTAAGATGGGGAGGTCAAGCCAGAAAAAATTACAATTTGAAACAAGCCTTACTCTCCGTTCCCCGGGATTGGAATTCAATGATATAGGATACATGAGATACTCTGACCTTATTCATCATGGAACCTGGGTAGCATATTATATCAGGAATCCATTTGCGATCTTCAACAACTTCTATCTGAATACAAATTACTGGATATACTGGGATTTCTCAGGTAAACTTGTATCGGTCAGTACAAATATGAACTTCAATACCCAGTTTAAAAACCGCTGGCGGCTAAATGGATCGTTCACACGAACGGGTGAGAATATTTCAACTTCCAAGCTTCGCGGAGGCCCTTCATTTATTAATCCGGGCGAATTTGGAATTAATCTGAATCTTAATTCCGATCAGTCAATAAAGCTTATTTTCAATGCAGGCGCTTACCATGGAACCGGCGACGACAAAAGCTTCAGGTATTATGAATACTGGGGAGGATTGAGTATCAGACCAATGAATTCATTGTCGATATCAGTTTCCCCGGAATATTCTGTTCAGAATTCAAAACTGCAGTATGTAAGTACCACCAGCTCCGATGGCAATCCAAAGTATCTGTTCGGGCAGCTCGATCAGAAGACCCTGAGTTTAACTTTAAGGGTTAACTATACTATAAATCCGGAATTGACTATTGAATATTATGGACAACCCTTTGTTTCAGCCGGAAAATACAGTAACTTTAATATAATCACAGATCCTGATGCCGGGAAATTCACAGACAGATACAGAATATTTACACCTGATGAAATAGATCCTGATGTTGAGAACAATGCCTTTCTAGTTGATGAGAACCTTGATGGCAACACAGATTATTCATTCGGAAATCCTGATTTCAATTTCCGCCAGTTCCGTTCTAATCTGGTCGTAAGATGGGAATATCTGCCTGGATCAACTCTTTATCTGGTCTGGTCGCAGGGAAGAACAAGCTCAGGTGTCAATGGAATGTTCTATTATGGGAACGACATGAAAGAATTGTTCAGCATTGTTCCACAGAATATATTCCTGCTAAAATTCTCGTACTGGTTTTCGTTATAACGGCGTCACGGAATAAGGGCATAACGGCATAACGGCTTAAGATAGCCAGCTTCAGATCTGATTAATTTGGCAGGAATGATTTTGCAAGTTCCTCACTGTCACCATATTTAATCATAAGATTCAGGAGCCTTTTATGCAGATTCTTTTTAATTGAAGCATAAGCCGGATCGTTATAGACATTCTTCATTTCCATGGGATCTGTTTGCCGGTCATATAACTCCCATTCATCAATGTCATAATAGTAATGTATGAGTTTATACCTTTCAGTGCTCATCCCGTAATGACGCTTAACCATATGTGATCCGGGATATTCGTAATAATGATAATAGTGTTCCTTTCTCCAGTTTGAAGGAGTTTTTCCCTTCAATAAAGGAACCATGCTCCTGCCCTGCATATCAGAGGGTACCTTAACTCCGGCCATTTCGAGAAATGTCTCCGGCAGATCGATATTCGACACCATATCATTATTCACACTTCCCGGTTTTATTACGTCCGGCCATTGGATCAGGAGCGGTGTACGGTACGATTCCTCAAACATCCAACGTTTATCGAACCAGCCATGCTCGCCAAGATAGAATCCCTGGTCAGAGGCATAAATCACTATCGTGTTTTTATCCAGCCCGCTCTTTTTCAGGAAATCAAGAACTTCTCCAACACTTTTATCAACAGCAGCAATGCATGCAAGGTAATCCTGCATATAACGCTGGTATTTAAATCTGATGAGATCATTTCCAGTCAGCCCAGCTTTGTAAAATCCTTTAATTATTGGATCATACACTTCATCCCAGTTCGCCATTTGCATAGAATCCATACGTGTAAGTCCGGTGGTTTTCATTTTTGATTTATCCCTGTACAGCTTAAGATCCTCTTCGATCCTCATTGTTTTGGAGATTGTCATATCCTGGTTTTTTTCAGCTGTACCCCTGTTTGAATAGTCATCAAATAGAGTTGCCGGTTCAGGGAATGTGACATCCTTGTAAAGGGAAAGTTCATTTGGTCCGGGCTGCCATTCGCGATGCGGTGCTTTGTGGTGCATCATAAGCATAAAAGGTTTTCCGGAATTTTGTACTTCATTTAACCAGCTGATGCATTTCTCCGTAATCAATTCAGTGACATACCCTTTCTCAGTATGACGGCCATCGGCATTAATAAATTCAGGATTATAATAACTGCCCTGGCCGGGAAGTATCTCCCAGTGATCAAATCCCGTGGGATTTGAACCAAGATGCCATTTCCCGATCATCGCAGTTGAATAGCCTGCGCTCTGAAGAAGTTTTGGAAATGTTTGCTGGGATCCGTCAAATGGAGCTTGTCCTTCATTTTTTACGAATCCGTTTATGTGGCTGTATTTCCCTGTTAGGATCACAGCACGGCATGGTCCTGAAATTGAGTTTGTCACAAGGCACCTGTCAAGCCGCATCCCATCCCTGGCTATGCGGTCGATATTTGGAGTGGGGGCATAATCCTTCAGTGCCCCGCCGTATGCGCTTATAGCCTGGAAAGCGTGGTCGTCCGACATTATGTAGACTATGTTGGGTCTTTGCCGGGATGTATTTTGAGCTGAGGTATTCTGGCAAAATACTGCACCAATTCCTAATAGGGCAGTGTATCTGAAATCGAGGTACATAGTTTGGAGATAAGGGTTAGAATGTTTTTTACCACGGAGTGACACGGAGTTTTTGCGAAGTTTACTGTTTTAAAATTCCGTGTGACTTCGTTTAACTCTGTGCGACTCCGTGGTTAAAAATAGTTAATTTATCCGAAATGAACCATTTAATTCTTCGCTGTCCTTGTAGCCATACCTGACTGCTTTTACCCGGATATTGTAAGTTCCAGGTTTCAGGTGCAAAGGACCTGAGTAAAGCAGCCAGTGAGGATTTTCTGTTTCTTCAAGGGTATAAACAAGGGATGCTCCATGTGTGGGGCAATAAAATCCCAGGGTCATCGGAGATGAATATGTTCCGCCCGTACGGTAATTCTTTAAAGCTCGCTCTTCAGGTGAGTTGATGATGAAATATGGAATATCTGTTACCGGCTGTTTCCCTCCCGGCCACATCTGCCCGATCATTTCAGGCTCATTCTGATGACCCATGTCGGATGTCTCAATAGTCCATTCTTTATGGCGTTTCCGAAGATCCTCCAGTACTGTTTTAAGCTTTGGATCATTGACAAGGTTCTTTATCTGGAAGGGATCAGCCTTAACATCATACAGCTCTTCCGGCGGCCTGGTATATGCCATCCAGCTTTTCTGTGGTCCCGTTAACCCACCCTCCGCATCAAGACGAAGCATCTCTTTGTATATCGGCATATTGCATAAATAGGGAACCCAGATCGGAAATGGTTCGTTCGGATAATAATTACGTACATATAAATAGTTTTTCGTACGTACAGAACGGATCATGTCATACGATTCATCAACCCTGTCGCGGGCAGCGAAAACAGCATCTCTTTGCGATCCGGTCTGCTTGCCAAGGAATGGAATGCCCTGCATGTGCGCAGGAACAGGAACACCGGCAAGTGAAAGTACCGTCGGACCCAGGTCAATTGAACTTATAAGCCTGTCATCGACCGTTCCGGCTCTGTATTTATCAGGGAATTTGATTATCAGAGGGATATTAAGCCCTGAATCGTAAAGCCATCTTTTTGCTCTAGGAAGGCCATCGCCATGGTCACCCCAGAAGAAGATTATTGTATTATCCAGTTCGCCCTCTTTTTCAAGCTCTTTTAATATTACGCCGACTACAGAATCGAGACTTGCAATATTATCATACATTTTTGCGATGTTCTTCCGTATTATTTCATTATCAGGATAATACGGTGGAACCTGGACAGATTCCGGATCCGTTTTTACTTTGGAAATATCCCAATCCTGACTTTCGTGAGTGCCTATATAATTAAACACAGCAAAAAATGGCTGACTTTTTTCTGAACGGTTCCTGTAATTTGCATTTCTTCCGCACTCATCCAAAATACTTGCCGGAACAGGATCCTTTGCGAACTGATAATCGGTTTTGCTATTATTTGTGCAATAATATCCTGCTGTACGCATATTTTCAGTGAATGCTTTAACATAGTGAGGGGGTACGGCTGTAAATTCAACCGGATTCTCCACTCCCCTTCTGTAGGATGTTGTTCTCATGTGCATACACCCTATTGAAGTCTGGTACATCCCTGTAATTATTCCCGCCCTGCAGGGGGCGCTGATAGCTGCAGTGGTAAATACATTTGTGTATCGTATCCCCTGCGAAGCAAGGCGGTCAATATTTGGCGTTCTGGCGACTTTGTCACCGTAACAGCCAAAGTGGGGACTCAGATCCTCCGTTGAGATCCAGAGAATATTGGGTTGCTTCTGAGGTTGCTGACTGGCAGTATTTGCAGCTATTAATGAGGCCGCGCTTATTCCCATCAGGGATTTTAAATTTATCATTCTGTTTTTTTTTGTTTCACTTCATTTTTGCCCCCCCTTCCCCTAAAGGGGGAGATTATTATGTGCAGGTTTTCAGCCCCCTTCAGAGCCTGTCCCGATTTATCGGGAGGGTTGGGGGTAAAATCGATCCTGCTTTTCTTCTGTTTTCTCCGGGGGAATTTGTAAGGTCATCCCCAATATCTTTTCTTGCCTTCTCAGCCACCGCCTGTAATTCTCTTACTTTCTCAGGATAGTACTGAGCAACATCATACCATTCGCCCGGATCGCGGCGCAGGTCATAAAGCTCAGGCTCTGTAACGGTTTCTGTACCTGTAGGTCCCGGCCATCCGTCTGTTCCCGGCTTCATATCCCTGTAGGTGCGGCCTTTATGAGGAAGAACAAGCTTCCAGAAATCCCGCTGTACAGCTTCCAGACTGTTGGTCTGGTAGTAATAATAGAATTCATGTCGCGGTGATACATTTTTTTCTCCAAGCATAACCGGCAGAATGCTGACACCGTCGATTTTTTTTGAAGGAAGCCCTCCTCCAGTTATTTCTGCAAGTGTTGGAAGGATATCAATAGAAGATGCCAGCTTATTGCAGATTTCACCTGCAGGAATCATGGCGGGCCATCTCATTATGCATGGAACCCTCTGTCCACCTTCCCAGCTTGTACCTTTCCCTTCTCGTAATCCACCTGTTGAACCGGCATGATTACCGAAGTTCAGCCATGGGCCATTATCGCTTGTAAAAATGACAAGAGTATTTTTTTCGAGACCATTTCTTTCAAGAGCTTTCATTATTTCTCCAACGGACCAGTCTATTTCCATCATAACATCACCATACAGGCCCTGTTTGCTTTTTTCCCTGAATTTATCGGATACTCCAAGCGGAATATGAACCATAGAATGAGGGAGATAGAGAAAGAATTTTTCTTTTTTATGCTGATCAATGAATCTGACGGCCCGTTCAGTATATTCTGTCGTAAGCTTATCCTGATGAGAAAGAGTTCTCACCTCTCCTGCTTTTTCGTTTCCCTCAATCAGTGGCAGGATGGGATATTTCATCTTATTGCTGGTGGTATCTTTCAGGCGGATTGGCACACCATCAAAATCAACAGGCCACATATCATTTGAATAGGGT
>CAZCQC010000391.1:0-9546 GCA_964500155.1 uncultured Rikenellaceae bacterium
AACTATATTTCAGCATGGATTATGCAGCAATTCAGACCTTCAGCAGTAACTGAACTTATGAAGAGGATGGGGGTAAGGAGCTTTATTGATCCTGTTCCTTCAATATTCCTTGGCACATCAGATATAAAGCTTGAAGAAATGGTAGGGGCTTACTCGACTTATGCAAACAGGGGAGTCTATACAAGACCAATGTATGTTACACGTATTGATGATAAGAACGGTAACACGATTTCAAAGTTCACCCAGCAGATAGAGGAGGTCCTGAGTGAGGAGCAGGCATATCTAATGCTTGACCTTCTTCAGGGTGTCGTGCTCATTGGATCCGGAAACAGGTTAAGAAGAGAACCATATATGCTCCTGAACCAGATTGGAGGTAAAACCGGGACGACTCAAAATAATTCGAATGGCTGGTTTATGGGTGTAACACCCAACCTTGTGGGAGGTGTCTGGAGTGGATGGGAGGATCAGGCTATCCACTTCGAAACACTCAGTGAAGGTCAGGGGGCCCAGATGGCTCTTCCGGTGTTCGGGCTCTTCATGAGAAAAGTCTATAATGATCCTCAGTTCGGAATAATGGAATCGGATGAATTTGAACGTCCTTCAAATTTCAATATCGAAACAGATTGCGATAAAGCAGGAAGAGAGAATACCAGGAGGGGAGGATATATAAGGGAGAAATATTAGTACGACACACGACGCACGCCGGGTGCATGACGTACGGCAAACGGAAATCCAAGATTATTCTTCCGTGAATCAATAAACCTTTAGTCGTGAGTCATGAGTCGTGTGTCCTTCGTCGTGAGTCGTTTCCTCAGCTGAACAGAGAACGTACAAGAGCTTCTACCTTACCAACGGGAATAACTTCAATATCAGATCCGGTAATCGAAATGTTCCTGTGGAATTTCGAGATGTAAATTTTTCCGAACCCCATTTTTGAAGCTTCTCTGATGCGTTGTTCTATACGCGAGACAGGCCTTATTTCGCCTGATAATCCTACCTCACCGGAACAGCAAACATCCCTTCCGACAGGAATATCAAGATTTGAAGACAGTACCGATGTTATAATTGCCAGATCAATTGCAGGATCGTCTACTTTAATACCGCCTGCAATGTTCAGAAAAACATCTTTGACACCAAGCCTGAAACCGGCTCTTTTTTCAAGAACTGCCAGAAGCATATTCAGTCTCCGGATATCAAACCCGGTTGAGCTTCTTTGAGGTGTACCGTAAACAGCACTACTTACAAGAGCCTGGGTCTCAATGAGAAATGGTCGGAGCCCATCGACTGTTGCAGCAATTGAAATTCCGCTGATAGGTTCATCATGCTGGTTGATAAACATTGCTGAAGGATTTACGACTTCCCTCAACCCGCTTTCTATCATTTCAAATATTGCAAGTTCCGAGGTTGATCCAAACCTGTTCTTTACAGATCTGAGTAAACGGTAAATATAATTGTTGTCGCCTTCAAAATACAGGACAATGTCGACAATATGCTCAAGCACCTTTGGTCCGGCGAGTGTCCCGTCCTTTGTAATATGTCCGATAAGGAAAACCGGTATACCGGTTATTTTTGAAAACTTCAAAAGCTGAGCCGCACATTCTCTGACCTGTGAAACTGATCCTGCTGAAGACTCAAGGATACCTGTGTGAATTGTCTGAATGGAGTCGATTATTATCAAACCTGGCTTTATGTTTTCAGCCTGAATAAGGATACTTTCAAGATCAGTTTCACTGTAGATAAAGCACGCCGGATTGGATTTCTTCAACCTTTTGGCCCTGAGGCTGATCTGTTCTTCACTTTCTTCTCCTGAAACATAAAGTACGCTTTTATCTCTGAGAGCAAGTGCGAGCTGCAAAGCAAGGGTCGATTTACCAACACCCGGTTCTCCGCCCAGGAGGATCAGGGAGCCAGGTACCATTCCTCCGCCAAGTATCCTGTCAAGTTCGGTAATGCCTGTCTTCAGGCGGTGGTGTTCATCAGAGCTTATATTATCCAGGAGCTCGGGTTTCCTCTTTACCTGACCTGATGAATAAGATCTTTCATGGGCCGATGCTGGGGCGACAATCTCTTCATGGTAAGTATTCCATTCCTTGCACGAAGGGCACCTTCCTATCCATTTTGCAGATTCAACCCCGCAATTCTGGCAAACAAAAACTGTTTTGGATTTAGGCATTATTTCCATTTTTTTGATACTTCCTGGATAGCTTGTAAAATGCCAGCGCACCCAGTATCAATATAAGGACAAGTTGCGATTCGTGTGTAAGTATTGCATATGCGGAACCATCTTCAATGCTTACCCCTCCCACGAATGCTATTCCTCTGGAAACAAAATAATGGTAAGCACCGATCCCTCCCTGGACAGGGGCTGACATTGCGAGGCCTCCGACTACAAGAATAAAGATTGAATTGGCAAACGACAGATGGGATGTACTCTCAAGGCAAAAGACAACAATCCACGTCATCAAGGCATAATTAAGCCAGATGAATATTGTATGAAAGATGAATTCCCAGTTCCTTTTAAGCTTTGATATTGTTTTAAGACCGTTTATCACACCATGTGCGAGGTCGAACATTTTTGAAAAGAATTTTATCTTCCGGAGCTCCTTTTTGTAACGAAAAAGCAAGTATAGTGAAATGGCTGATAACCCTATAACAATAGCCCATAGGATCCAGGCCGCACCAAAAACCGAAAGCACTTTTTCCCTGAATGGTATGATAATGCTTGCATTCAGATATTCCCTGATCCTGGACCCGCTTGTAAAAAAGAGTCCGAACATGATAATCAGAAGTGAAATGAAATCAATAGTACGCTCAACTACCACAGTTCCGATAAGCTGATCAACCGGAATCTTTTCTTTTTTACCCAGAGCAACACATCTGGTTATCTCTCCGATCCTTGGAAGAGCCAGATTAGCCATATACCCTGACATCATTGAATGGAAAGTATTCCAGTATTTGGGGTTATATCCAAGTGGATTTATGAGGATTATCCATCTCCGGGCACGGCTGAGATAGCCGAACAGGCCGAAAAGTGTTGATAAGATCAGCCAGTAATAATTTGCCCCTTTAAGATCGGAGACCAGTGCTTTAAAATTAACGGTCCGGAAAGCAATCCACAACAGTAGAATCCCTACAGCTAGAAAAGCAATAAACTTTCCGGCCTGTATGATACTTTTATTCAAATTCAGATCAGTTTATTTGTGTTTGTATCGGGAAAAATAACGAACGGCTTGAAGGATTTTGCTTCCTGGAAATCGATGGTTGCATAGGACATGATTATTATAATATCGCCCACAGCTACTTTTCTTGCCGCGGGGCCATTCATACAGATCTCGCCCGATCCTCTTTCAGCTTTAATAACGTAAGTCTCGATACGCTCACCATTGTTTATGTCGAGGACCTGTACCTTTTCATTTTCAATTATATTCGATGCATCCATCAGATCTTCATCAATAGAGACACTTCCAACATAATGCAGATTGGCCTCAGTGACTGTAACCTTATGTATTTTTGATTTTAATATTTCTATAAACATTTTTAGCAAATGAAATTTGTATGGCGCAAATTTAGTATCCTTTTAATTGATTACAAGGGAATTTCGATATTATCTATCAGCCTTATATTTCCGGCCCTGACTGCGATGCATCCAAAATATGTCTTCCCTTTTTTCATTTCACCTCGTTCAGTAACCGGTTTTAATTCTTTGTCATCAACGATTTCGAAATACTCCACACTGAAACCTTCAGCTCTTTCTATGCTCTTCTTCACATAAGAAATCAGAAAAGGAATATCATGGTTATTTATCATACTGGCAGCAGCAGAAATTGCTGAATAAATTATGCCTGCTTTTTTCCTTAACACCGGATCGAGAAGACGGTTTCTGCTACTCATGGCCAATCCGTCATCTTCACGTATTATAGGATTGCCTATAATCTTTACCTTGCTTCCCATCTGTCTTACAAGTTCTTTAATAACAGCCAGTTGCTGAAAATCCTTCTGTCCGAAAATTGCAATATCCGGTTTCACAATTTCGAGCAGCCTGCTAACTACCTGTGCGACCCCGTTAAAATGGCCTGGCCTGTGTATAGCCTCCATTACATTGTCAAGATTTCCAAAGTAGAAAATCCTATGGTCCTCAACCGGGTAAATTTCCTTATCACCGGGAGTGAATACAATATCCTTTTCTCTGAGAACAGACCGAAGCAATGCCAGGTCAACATCAAGAGTCCTTGGATAATTCTTCAGATCGTTTTTATCGTTGAATTGTGTGGGATTAACATAGATACTTACAACAACCTTTCGACAAAGAGCTACAGCATTCTGCACAAGCGTAATGTGACCACGGTGAAGTGCTCCCATTGTCGGTACAAATCCAAGAGGTGAGAAATCCGGGTCTTTAGTTGCTTTCTGAAGCTCATTAACAGTGCGGACTAATTTCATTATTCCTGATTTTAATACAAACCTAAACGAAATAAAAGTATTTGAGCCTGAACTTAAAGAAATAAAATAAACCACCGGGTAAACCAAAATACCAATAACAATGTATTGATAATATTGTCATTTTTTATTATTATCTTTGCAGGTTGTTACGGAATGGTATATCCAGGCATGTAAATGGAAAGCAAGAAAGTATTGTTTATTTCCCAGGAGATCACTCCATATTTAAGCGAAACCAAGTTATCTAAGATCGGCAGGTTTCTCCCGCAGGGAATTCAGGAGAGGGGTAAGGAAATACGAACCTTTATGCCGCGGTATGGAAGTATAAATGAAAGAAGAAACCAACTGCATGAGGTTATAAGACTCTCGGGCATGAATCTTATAATTGACGACACCGATCATCCGCTTATCATAAAGGTTGCCTCGATACAGTCGGCACGGATGCAGGTTTACTTTATTGATAATGATGATTATTTCCAGAGGAAGCATACTGTTTCCGATTCGTCAGGCAAGGAGTTTGAGGATAATGATGAGCGGGCTCTGTTCTTTGCCCGGGGCGTGATTGAGACTGTAAAGAAACTGAGATGGGCTCCTGACATTGTTCATTGTCATGGCTGGATGGCATCCCTGGTTCCTGTTTATCTGCGCAGTATTTATAATGATGATCCCCTGTTTCACAATTATAAAATAGTCTATTCCGTCTACAGCAATGATTTCGTCACTCCTTTCAGATCGACATTCGCCGACAAGTTAAGGTACGACGGAATTGATGGTGAGAACCTCAAGCTGGTAAAAAACCCCGATTTTATTAGTGTTTCCAAGCTTGCTATTAAATATTCTGATGCAGTTATAGTCGGAAGTGAAGATATTAACGCTGAATTGTCGAAATATCTGAAAACTGTCAACAAACCTGTACTTTCTTTCCAGGATGAGGAAAAATACATAGATGCCTATAACGATTTTTATGACAAGTTACTCTCCTGATCACCTTCTTTATATACTTCTGCAATAATTGAATTCATTCGACCGTTTTTTCTGCTAATACGGATTGATTACAGTCCGGGACTTTTCATTTCTAAAAATAATTGCTTATGTGCGGAATAGTTGGGTATATCGGAACAAAACCCGCAAGGGAAATTGTCATCAAGGGACTTAAACGACTTGAATACCGGGGATATGATTCCGCCGGACTTGCAATTATCAATGGGGAAACCAAGATTTTCAAATGCAAGGGAAGAGTTGAGGATCTGGAGAATATGGTTAATGGCACTGATTTTAACGGAACGGTGGGGATGGGTCATACAAGATGGGCAACCCACGGAGAACCAAATGAACTAAATGCTCATCCCCAGGTGTCATATAAAGGTAATTTTATTGTTGTCCATAACGGGATAATTGAAAATTATGCCCTTATTAAGAAACACTTGCAAAGCCGTGGGATCCAGTTCAACAGCCAGACCGATACTGAAGTTCTTGCCAACCTTATCGAACACCTCTACCTTGAGGGAGATCTTACCGCGGAACAGGCAATCACACTTGCACTTAACAGGGTTGAGGGAGCATATGGTCTTGTAATTATCTGTACAAAGGAGACCGACAGGCTTTATGCCGCCAGAAAAGGAAGTCCTCTTGTAATAGGAGTAGGAGAGGGAGAAAACTTCATTGCTTCCGATGCCACGCCTATAGTCGAATACACACAGAGGGTAATCTATCTGAAGGATGATGACATTGCAATAATAAAGAGGGACGAACTTGTCCTTAAATCAATACGTCCGAAAAATATTGAACCTGAGGTAAAGGAAGTTGACCTGAAGATAGGCGAAATAGACAAAGAAGGATTTGCACACTTCATGCTGAAGGAGATTTTTGAACAGCCAAGAGCTATACATGACACATTCAGGGGAAGAGTCCTTCCCGATCACAGCGGAATAATGCTGGGCGGACTACATAGTGTTCTCGAGACAATTTCACACTCGGAAAAGATAATTATTGTGGCCTGCGGCACATCATGGCATGCGGGCCTACTGGGCGAATATCTTTTTGAAGAATTTACAAGGATCCCCGTTGAGGTGGAATATGCTTCAGAATTCCGGTACAGGGATCCGATAATAAAAAAGGGTGACATAGTAATTGCAATAAGCCAGAGTGGCGAGACAGCAGATACTCTGGCCGCTGTAAAAATAGCAAAGGAGCGGGGAGCAAAAGTAATCGGAATCTGTAATGTTGTCGGCTCAAGTATACCACGCGAAACAGATGCCGGTGTCTATACCCACGCAGGACCTGAAATTGGAGTTGCTTCCACCAAGGCTTTTACAACCCAGGTTACCGTTCTTGCAATGATGGCATTTGAAATTGGTTTTCTGAAGGGCGTGATCACATCAGAAACCTATAAACAGCTCATTGATGAGCTGGTATCCATTCCGGCGAAAATTGAAAAGACTCTGCAGGTTAATGACCAGGCACTTGAGCTTGCAAAAAAATATCAGCAAACCAGGAATGCACTTTACCTCGGCAGGGGATATCTTTTCCCGGTTGCCCTGGAGGGAGCATTAAAGCTTAAGGAGATATCATATATCCATGCCGAAGGCTACCCTGCTGCTGAAATGAAACATGGTCCTATTGCCCTTATTGATGAAAATATGCCAGTCGTAGTGGTTGCCACAAAAGACGACATTTACGATAAAATTGTCAGTAATATCCAGGAAATCAAAGCCAGAAAGGGAAATGTAATAGCCATTGTCACCGAAGGAGACGAACTTATAAGGAAGATGGCCGATTATGTACTTGAAGTTCCGGAGACACTTCCGGCATTCTCAGGTATCCTGGCAGTTATACCGCTTCAGCTGTTATCCTACCACATTGCAGTCCTGAGAGGATGCAATGTCGATCAGCCAAGAAATCTTGCCAAATCCGTTACTGTCGAATAGAATTAAATAAACCCTTCTGAAATGAAATCCACAAAAAAATTCAGAAAGCTTACCACAACGGAGATTAAAGAACTGATGTCCAATAATTGCAGTTGTGATGACTGGAGCAGGGTACAGGTTACGGAAGGATTTGATCCCTCAAGGTGCCTGAATGCTACTTTTTCGGGTAATATAAAACTTGGGAACTTCAGTAAATCATATACCGACGAGTCAGGAGTAAGTGTGATGTGCGGCATTATCAATGCACACATTCACAACTGCGATATCGGTTCAGATGTCCTTATCAGAAATATAGGGGATTATATTGCAAATTACCGGATTGAAGATGATGTGATCATAACAAACTGCGGAAAAATAAGTATGCAGGGTGTCTCTTCGTTCGGTAACGGAACAGAAGTTGCTGTGCTGAACGAAACAGGCGGCAGGTCAGTTATGATCTGGGACCAGCTGTCGGCGCATCAGGCTTATATAATAGCTCTTTACCGTCACCGCGTAAATGCTATTAAGAAGATGGAGCTTATGATACGCGAATATTCAAAATCAAACAGTTCTGATACAGGGACTATCGGTTCAGGATCCCGGATAATGAGCTGCAGGCAGATCAGGAATGTCAGGATTGGCCCTTTCAGCCGCATCGAGGAGAGCATTAAACTTGATGAAGGATCCGTTAACAGCTGCAGGGAAGATCCTGTCTTCATTGGACCGGGAGTTATAATGGAGCATTTCATTGTTTGTTCAGGTTCAATTGTTACTGAATCAACCCTCATTGACAAATGCTTTATTGGTCAGGGTTGTGTTCTGGGCAAACACTACTCAGCTGAGAATTCGCTCTTTTTTGAAAATTGCGGAGGCTATCACGGCGAAGCATGTTCAATTTTTGCAGGACCATATACTGTGACCCATCATAAATCGACTCTGCTCATTGCAGGTATTTTTTCGTTCATGAATGCCGGCAGCGGATCGAACCAGAGCAACCACATGTACAAACTTGGCCCGATACATCAGGGTATAATGGAACGGGGATCTAAAACAACCAGTGATTCATATGTGCTATGGCCCGCACGTATAGGCCCATATACCCTCGTTATGGGACGCCATTACAAGAATATGGATACTTCATCCCTTCCTTTCTCCTACCTTATTGAAAGCAACGATGAAAGCATACTCGTCCCGGGAATAAACCTGAGAAGTGTTGGGACTATAAGAGACGCACAGAAATGGCCTGTCCGCGACAGGAGAAAAGATCCCGTCAAGCACGACCAGGTTAATTTCAATCTTTTAAGTCCTTATACTATCCGTAAAATGTTTGAAGGCAGAGAACTTCTCCGTAATTTGAAATCAGTGTCAGGAACAGGTTCCGGATCCTATTCTTACAATAATATGAAGATCAAAGGCAGTTCGCTTGAAAAGGGGATTGAACTTTACCAGACCGGGATAAATAAATTCCTGGGTAACTCACTTATTAAAAGACTTGAGAACATTAATTTCAAGTCGAACACCGAATTGCAGAAAAGACTCGCTCCGGATCAGTCGATGGGTAAAGGGGAATGGGTTGACATTGCAGGGTTGATTGCACCAAAACAGGCGGTAAGCAAGCTTCTGGATGATATCGAATCGGACAAGATAAATACAATTGAAGGGGTTACGGAAGCATTCAGGAAGATGCATGGGTCTTATTATAAATGGGAATGGACATGGGCATGTGAAAGGATTGAAGAAGAGACAGGTAAATCTGTTAAAGATTTCACAGCTGCTGATATAATCGGAATGGTCGAAAAATGGAAAAAAAGCGTTATTGACCTTGATAAAATGCTATACGACGATGCCAGGAAGGAATTCAATCTTTCTTCGATGACCGGATTTGGAATTGATGGTGGAGATGAGATTAAAAAGCTTGATTTTGAAGAGGTCAGAGGTGATTTTCATTCAAATAGCGTTGTTGCTGCCATACAGGAACACATCAGGCAGAAGAGTGCCCTCGGGGATGAACTTATTGAACGAATGAACAAGTTAAAAAACTAAAGGATTTATCTTCCCGAGTACATCTTATCGTAATATTTCTCATAATCCCCCGAAATAATTCTTTCGAGCCATTTACTGTTGGAAAGGTACCAGTCGACTGTTTTTTCAAGTCCCGCAGCAAATTCAGGAATAGGAGCCCATCCAAGTTCGCTCTGAAGCT
>CAZCQC010000392.1:0-2646 GCA_964500155.1 uncultured Rikenellaceae bacterium
TCCGGTAGAAGCTCAACACCCGGATAACAGCAATCCCAGCTATGGATATTATCCTTGAATCTGATCCTGTACTGCCCTGATTTTCCTTTTACCAGGTCTTTCCATTTACCTACCCATCCAACCCAGTCACCTTCTGTCGGACTACCCTGCCCGGTCTCTGTAGAGATCTTACTCATGTTGACTTCGTTTCTTTCCTTGGCTATGCCGGCAAGCTCCTTTCTGAAACTCATTGGACTGATATCCCTGAAAACCACAAGCAGTCTTCCATCGGGAGTAAATTTAAGAACATGCCTGTCGCCATTGAGCTCATTCGGCAGAGGTGCTGGAATGGTCCATGTCTTTCCTTCATCTTTTGAAAATATGATTTGCGAGTTAGCTACTCTTGAATTTTCCCTGAGGAGTACTGCAAGAGTTTTTTCATCATGAGACCTTATCACTCCGGGTTCACAAAGATTCATATCCCTTCCGCTCAGTATTGATTCCGGTTTTGACCAAGTCATCCCACCGTCGTATGAAAAGGTTTTATAAAGTGTAAATAACACCTTGTCATTTGTTATTCTGTCTTCCTTGTATTTTTCCTGCCCATCAGCTGTCATAAACCTGAGGTCGTCATGGAACAATGCCATATAGTGTCCCTTCCCGGTTTTAAGGGAAGTAAGTGATGCCATCACTACAACCCCGCCCCAGTCTCCGGCAGGTTCAAGTTCACTCCAGGTCAGTCCGTCATCCCCGGAATGTGCAAGCCGTGCAGGATATAACCCTGAAAAAAGTATCAGAAGCCTTTTACCGGTAGGATCTATTGTTCTGAAAATTGTCGGGACCTCAAGGGATGTTTTCCAGCTCTCCGGGGTTTTCAACCGTTCGCTCCAGGTTACTCCGCCGTCGGTACTTCTTTTGTATACTATCTCTCCTCGCCCATGGCCTTTCGGATAGACTATCAGGATTGTCTTACCGTCTTCAAGCAGAACAGTTGTGGGGTGACCAAGGTACTGACCCTTCTCCCTGTCGACAACAACCTGGCGGGTGGTATCCTTATCAAGGTCAATAACGGGAATTGAAAGATAGGGTTTGGTACTCCTCTCCTGTGAGAAAGAAACAAGAGAAAAGAGAAAGAGCAGGTTAAGAAAGATAAGTTTTTTCATCGGATTGCAGGTTTTATGACCCAATAACTTTTCTTTTCTATTGTATCTAAACCCTACCCCAAATCCCTTCCCTTAAGGTTAAGGGCAGGGGCTTAAAATCTTTCCGGAAGTTACACCCTTCCCTTACTGTTTAAGGGAAGGGACGGGGAAGGGTTAAGATAAACACCGGATGGGGATCGAGGTCTTATAAAAAAGAGGCTGATTTCCCAGCCTCTTAAAGTATTTCAGACTTCAAAGCTATCGCATTCCCGATAAGCCTGAATAACCCGTGCTTCACCCTCTTTTGTCCCTCTCTGGCTTATCCCATGTTCCATACAGATGGTACCGTCATATTTTTTGTTGTAAAGGTACCTGAAGATATTCTTATAGTTTATCTCACCTGTAGTAGGTTCATTCCTTCCCGGATTATCACCGCAATGAAAAGCGGCTATCTCACTCCAGGCAGCCTCAATGTTGGGGATCAGATTTCCTTCACTTACCTGCTGATGGTAGATATCATTCACAATTTTGCATGAAGGCCGGTTTACCGCTCTGCAGATGGCATATGCCTGCGGGATCCCGGTAAGAAACAGACCAGGATGGTTGATGTAATGATTCAATGGCTCAAGCACAATTGTTACACCTTCCGGTTCCATGACATCGCAACAATACCTTAGGTTATCTATGGCATTGGCTGTCTGATAATCCATGTGAAGTTTGACATCATAACGCCCGAGAACTACGAGTGCCTGTTTTGCACCAGTTCTTTTAGCCACTTCCACGCCTTCTTTCATTTGAGTAACAAGCATATCGCGGACTTCCTGCGTTTTCAGCACAAAGTCCTGTTTTCCGGAATCGGCCCGAAGAACAAAAGGCCCGAAATCCATCCCAAGGCGTTTCAGTTCACCCATGATTTTTTCCTGGAGCTCAGGAGCTCTTCTCATCAGCCCGTTATCAAAGACAGCACGGAATCCCTGGTCATGACAGAACTTAATGTTATCAATGGGATCCTCACCGGCATGCTGGCGGAACATTCCCAAACCGGGAGCATATTTCAGCTTGAACGGAGTTATGACATCTGCATCTTTCTTCTGACCGAAGACTTTTGACGATCCGATAATGGCAGGTGCTGCCATAATAGCAGCACCTGTTGTAGCCTTTTTTATAAAGTCTCTTCTTGAGTTATTCATAAAAATTACCTTTAAACTTATTTTTTGGCGGCAGCAGCAGCAGCCTGGGCAGCCTCCCTTTCAGCCCTTCTTTTTGCCTGTTCTGCCAGTTGCTCTGGTGTTGGAGGAACATATGCTTCTCCTGCAATTGGAACATCTTTTGGAACATCAACAGGACCGAAGGCAAATACTGCAGGGCCGAGTTTCAGGTCGGAGTTCATCATCTCTTCATATGTGGTTTCTTTACCGGTATAAGCCGAAATACGTCCCATGATTCCGATCATTGTCGAAATGGCTGTTGCTTCAAGTTCGTTGAATGGTTTTCCTGTGCGGATTGCAGTAACAAGGTCGATATG
>CAZCQC010000393.1:0-14159 GCA_964500155.1 uncultured Rikenellaceae bacterium
ATTCATTGTGACATTATGGATGGAGTTTTTGTTCCGAATATCTCATTTGGATTTCCTGTTGTTGAATATGTAAAAAGATTTGCTGAAAAACCGCTGGATGTGCATCTGATGATCACAGAACCCGACAGATACTTAACACGATTTCATGATGCCGGTGCAAATATCCTGACAGTACAATACGAAGCCTGTATCCATCTTCAGAGGACTGTTACTGAAATCCGGAGGCTTGGAATGAAAGCAGGTGTCGCCGTTAATCCACACACTCCCGTATCCCTTCTTGAAAATACTCTTCCTTTTATTGATATGGTTCTTATAATGACCGTGAACCCTGGTTTCGGAGGTCAGTCATTTATTAACGAAAGCTACAAAAAGATCAGGGAACTTCGGAAAATGATAGATAGGGAAGGATATAATATCCTGATTGAAGTGGATGGCGGAATAGATACAAACAACGCCTCTGAGCTTGTTGAAGCCGGAGTTAATGTTCTTGTGGCGGGGAATTCGGTATTCAGTTCAGAGGATCCTGCCGAAACAATACGGAAGCTTAAGGAATTAAGGTAATAATCTAACGACCCCCTCTGCCCGCCAGCTGGCGGGCATCTCCCCCAAGGGGGAGAAAATGCTGTATTCAAAAGTAAGATTCGTAAATTTTTCCCCCTTTGGGGGGAATGAAAAGGGGGTGTTAGCGTTAAAACTAAACCTGTAAAGAAGTCTGAGCTGAAATATACTTTATGATTTCCTGTACCTGCTCCGGGTTGAACCAGATTATCGTCTTGTCCCGGCTCCACCATGTAATCTGCCTTTTGGCATATCGACGGCTATTCCTTTTGATAAGCTCAATAGCCTTTTCTTTTGATATTTTCCCTTCAAAAAATTCAAAGAATTCCCTGTATCCGACGCACTTCAGAGGATTGAGTTCCCTGAGGTAAAACAAGTCCCTGGCCTCATTTTCAAGGCCATTTTCAATCATGTCATCAACCCTCGAATTGATCCTTCTGTACAGATCCTCCCGGTTTCTCTCAAGCCCTATTTTGATTACGAAAAAGTCTCTGACAACACATCTCTTTGTAAGGAATTCCGAGTATTTTCTGCCAGTACTTTCAAATGTTTCAAGAGCTCTTATTATCCTTTTATGATTTTTGAGGTCAACCCTTTTATAATATTCCGGATCAACCATTTTAAGCTCTCTCCTCAGGCTTTCAATTCCTTCAGCAAGGTACTCTAAATTATATTTTTCCCTTACCGAAAGATCGATATCCGGAATATCGTCAATACCATTGCAAACAGCATCAATATACATCCCCGAACCACCGGTCATGATGAGGATTCGGTTTTTACTGAATAATAATGGAAGTAATTCAAGGACTGCTCTTTCGAATAAGCTGGAGCTGAAATAGTCATTTACAGACAGAAATTTTATGAAATGGTGCTTTACTGTGTGTAACTGATTTTCGTCAGGTACAGCTGTACCTATCGTCATTTCTCTGTAGAACTGACGCGAGTCGGCAGAAATTATTTCAGTATTGAAATGGCTTGCAATTTCGACTGACAGATCACTCTTCCCGACTCCGGTCGGGCCAAGTATAACTATCAGAAAATTCTTCATCGAATGCTGATAAATGAAGACTATTCATCTTCCTCGCTCAGAACCTCGGGATTTTCAAAATCAGGTAATGTCTCTTCATCCTCTCCGTTCAGGAAAAGATCATCAACTTCAGGTTCAACATCATCAACCTCATCATCGTCATCCTCATCATCTGAAACAACGATGTTGTTATATAATTTACGGGAGCTTGTGCCAAACACAACCTGTTTTGGCGGAATGCCTTTTGAATTTGTGCAGATTGGATATTCGCGATCCTCAATTTCTTTTGTTTCACCGGTATACTCAACAAAAAGAGACCTGTCATTAAAAAAGTCGAATACATAAAGCAGTTTTTGATTTTTCCGGAAGATAATTTCCTCGAGTACTGCAGTATCCATGGTTGATGATCCTGTGCCCATATCGAAAAGTGTAAATTCCTCCTCCTTTTCCCAGTTGTCTGTTGCAAGGTAAAAAGACGCCATCTGGGATTTGTCATACTCCAGCTCTTCCTGGATTATGTTATGGAAATCCAACAATGTCTGTGATTCAAGAAACTCGAATTCCCTCACAAACGACTCATCCTCATCTGATAACACTACGAATTTATAAACCATATCAATAATAATTCGACGGGTGCAATATAATATTTTTTATTTTACAATATGCCGGCTCATTTTTTTTTTAGAAGAAAATCTATAGTGTCTGTTCCGTCGGCATAATCCCATAATTGAGGCCACTGAGCCCTTCCAAACTGAACTTCATTCCTGCCAACAATGCATTGTATTTTTCCCTTGATTTTTTCGATCTCAGCATAAACACTTTTTATGGAATCATAAAATTCATAATATAACACTGCAACTGGCGAGGATAAGCCCGGACAATTTTTGAAAAGCAGGTAACCGGAATCTGTGAATGCTTCCTTGTTTACTATAAACACCGCTTTATTGAAATCATAATTGTTTGCATATTTATTATGATTGATCACCCGATTAAAGTCAGCCCAGCTGTTGATCAGTCTGGTTATATCATATCCAGCTGGTAAATAGATTTTTGAAACGCTCCTGCATCCAAGTCCGAAATATGAAAAAACATCGGAGCCCAGAAGGGTGAGTTCTTCTTCTGTTTCACTGCCATCGATTATGGCTATGCTGTTCCTGTTTTTCCTTATGATATGCGGGTATTTACCAAAGTAGTATTCAAAGTATCTTGAAGTGTTGTCACTACCGGTGGCTATTACCGTGTCAAAACCTTTTATCAATCCATCGGTAAGGGTTATTCTTTTATTGTATTCCGGATTGATATCACATAAGACATTGGTGATGAATAAGATTAAGTCCGGATCCTTTGAGCTTGTTTTAGCTGTCAGGCTGTGCCCCGAGATAAGAACTGTCAGAAAATCGTGGAAGCCCGCAAGTGGAATATTGCCTGCCATTACTACACCCACTTTCTTATTATGGCCGGCTGAATTCAGAGCGGGATATCGGCTTGTCCATTTTGAGAGATTATCAGGCGTGAGTTCATCCGCGATTGCCTTGATTGCCATGGTGACGTTCCCCGGAGTGAACCAGGCATTCCTGAATTGCTGATTATAGATAAGCGTATCAAGTACGGATGAATAACTGGCGCTTTTACCTTCCAGGGAATCTCTCAGGACCTGACCTAGTTCTGAAAACGAATCAATTCTATCTTTCAGAGTCATCAATAAATTTTATGCCCTGCAAATTTATTGAATTCGGCGAAACCCTGTGGATTTTAAGTTGCGAAACTCAGCGAGAACAAAAAAGTTTATCGCAGACTTACACAGATTCTCAAGCTGATTCACGCAGATCTGGAAAGCTTATCATCTCGCAGTTGCGATCAACGTTGATCCGTAAAAAAACTGATCCCCATTCCCCGGGATCAGTTTTAAATAAATGCCAACCTCACAATCGGATACTATTTCAAAGCAAAGTTTATCGGAAGGGAGTACCATACCGATACAGCTTTCCCGTCCTTAATTCCGGGTTTTTCAAATGCCGGCAGTGTCCCAACGACTCTTAATGCTTCTTTATCAAGATCCGGGTCGACTCCCTGAAGGACACTGATCTTATCGATGCTCATGTCGGCTTCAACAGCAAATCTTACAATTACCTTACCCTGAATACCTTTTAACTTGGAAGGCTCTGGATATTTTGTGTTGTTCTTTATAAATTCGATAATAGCTAAATCTCCACCCTTGAATACCGGCATCTCATCAACTACCTCAAAAGGGGTATCTGAATCGGTTTTGGCAACAGGTGGAGGAGGTGGTGGAGGAGGTGGTGGCGGAGCAATTTCTTTATTTGATCCTTCAGCCAGATTGTTGTTATTATTGCATGACGGCAATACAATAACAATCAGAGAGATGAGTAAGATTACAATTATCCGGCAGATGGCCGGCTTAAGTGACACTTTTTTTATTGATTTCATTTTACCTCTTTTTTCGTTATTTATTATTTTTATTAATGGAGTTTAAATTCGACAGGGATCATATGCCATACAGCGACAGGCACACCACCCTGTTTCCCTGGTCTGAACGCAGGGAGGGAGGATATCACTCTTGCGGCTTCCGTATCGAGCGAGGTCTCAACTGACCTCAAGACTTTTACCCTGTCAACTGTTCCGGCTTCTGTTACACAGAACCTGATAATAACCTTCCCTTCCAGCCTGCTTAGTTTAGCTGACTCAGGATACTTAATATTTGCCGCAATGTAATTCATCAATCCTTCATTCCCGCCCGGAAAGACGGGCATTTCCTCAACAACTACAAAGGGTTCGGATGAAACTCCGGAAGTCTCCTCAACAACCGTAATGCCTGTTGTATTAATTCCTGGTGCAGGCGGGGGAGGCGGTGGAGGAGGTGGAAGAGTTATGGAAGATTTGTCATTTAATGCAAAATTTATCGGGACCATGTACCAGACACTGACAGACTTCCCTCCCTGCCTTCCAGGCTTGAATAAGGGTAACGTGGCAACAACTCTTGAGGCTTCCTTATCGAGTTCAGAATCAACGCCTTTTAATACACTTACCCTGTCGACAACGCCGGTTTTGTTTACGCAGAATCTGACAATTACCTTGCCGGTAATCCCTTTGATTTTTGCAGATTCAGGGTATTTGGTGTTGTCGGCAATAAATTGCAAAAGAGCAGAATCGCCACCCGGGAACTCAGGCATTTCTTCGACTACAACAAAGGGTTCATCATCGGCAGACTGAGAGATGGTTGATACTGAAGCAGTTTTCTTCCTGGCAGCACAGGATGATAAAATAAGGATCAGAAAAATTATTGCCGGGATCACCAGCAGCAGTTTTACAAGTCCACTAAATCCGGAAGAGTTTTTAGTCATCATTTTTTATGGGTATTATTATTAGGAGTATTTTATTTAATGATAAAATTTTGGAAGCTGCATAACTGGTCGTGTAATTCCATCGATAAAACAAATATATAACGAAATAATTAGTTATGCAACTAAAATATTAATTTATTTCAGAAAAATAAAAAAACTGATCCCGGGTTAGCTGGATCAGTTATAAGGAATCATTGGATAACAGTCAATCAGACGCTATTTCAAAGTAAAATTAATTGGAACCATAAACCAAACCGGGACCTCTTTCCCTCCCTGTCTTCCCGGCTTGAATTTTGGGAGAGTGTTTACGACCCTCAGCGCCTCCTGATCAAGGTCGGGAACTACGCCCTTAAGGACAGATGCCCTTTCAACACCGCCGGAAGCATTTACACAGAACCTTATTATTACCTTTCCCTGTATGTTCATCTCTTTTGCATTCTGAGGATAATTGATATTCTCTCCCAGGTAACTCAGCATCTCTGATTCTCCGCCGGGAAACGCCGGCATTTCTTCCACGACAACGAAAGGTTCAGTTTCGGTCCCGTAAGTTTCCAGGGTTGTTTCATCCTTTACCTGTACAAGGCTGTTTCCAGTTTTTCCCTCTGCCGGAGGTGGTGGAGGAGGTGGCGGAGCCATCACTTCAGGCAGACTCTGTAAAGAAGTTGCCTGATCATTATAGGATGAAAAGGCCATCATTACAGCCCCTATTACCGGAAGGATAAATATCAGCTTAAGATTGGAAAGAGATTTTGATTGTTTCTTTGTCATCATAATCATCCTTCTTTTGATAAGTGAAGGATTTGAAAAACTATTTGTGATAGTAAATACCTTTGATTTGAATACCTGGTTCAATAAAAGCTTCTGGTATCTGTTTACATTGGTCCCGAGGCTTATGCATTCCTTATCGGCCTGATACTCATGAACTTCACGCAATGACCTGCCAAACAAATGGATCGCAGGATTGAACCATTGTATTGCCCTGACTATCTCAATAAAAATAATATCGGAAGAATGGTTATGATCAAGATGATTCTGTTCATGCCTTATTATCTCGGCTGCTTCAGACCCTGATAACTTTTCACTTATGAAAATATGTCCGAAAGCCGAATAGCCTGATGTATTCAGGCCATTAAACCTGATAAGGTTGGAGCCGCTTTTCTTCTGCCGGTTTATCAGGAAAGCCAGTTCAAGAAGATCGACCGCCAGCTTCCCTACAAATAATACTACACCGGATATATATATAATGTATATCCATCTGTAAACAGGCAAAGTCCCGGAACCAGATCCCGGATACATGTTACCGTTGTTATTTCCTGAAACAAGTATTTCTGACAGGACCTTTCCGAATACAGGAAAAATCAAAAGTCTGTTTGTCTGGATCGTGATCAGGGGAAGTATCATGGCTGAGATGACAGAAAGAATTATAAAAGCCCTGTTTCGCCCATACATTGTATCCCTGCTGAGGAACAGCCGGTAAACTACATAGAATCCTGAAAGGTATACGGCAGATTTAATAATATATATAATAAGCGGATTCATTTCTTTCCGTTCTGTTTTTTCATTTCGCCTTCCATTATCTTCATTATATCTCCCATCTCTTTTACTGAAATGCTCTTCTCTTTTGCAAAAAAGCTTACCATTTTCTCGAATGAATTTGAAAAGTAATCTTTTACAAATGTGTTGAGATGCATTTTCGAGTAATCGCTTTTTGAAATAATGGGGAAATACTCATGAGTCCTGCCATAGGCTTTGTGATCAACAAATCCCTTATCCTGAAGGATCCTGACAATTGTACTGACAGTATTGTAGGCTGGTTTTGGCTCATCGAAGTGTTCAAGAATATCTTTGACAAAACCTTTTTTTACCTTCCAAAGTACCTGCATTACCTGTTCCTCTGCACGGGTTAGTTCTCTCATAATAATATTTGTCTTTAATTTCTTGGTTAGACGCAATGCATTGCGTCTCCGCTACCCCAAATGTAAAACGAAATATTTAGTTATGCAACTGTTTATCAACTTTCTTTTCCTTATAATTGAAAAAATAGTGTACTTTTATTCTTTTTTTAAAGGATCCCCTAAAAAGTAACTAAATGAGTTTTGTTAAGCGAGTAGCGATATTTAAGGATAATCTGAAGATTGCAATAAGAGCAATTCAGTCAAACAAGGTAAGGGCAGTGCTCACCATCTGCATTATTGCCATAGGGATTATGGCTCTTGTCGGGATTCTTACTGCAATAGATGCCATTAAGTCATCGCTCACTTCACAGTTCACCATGATGGGAGCTAACTCTTTCACAATATCTTCAAGAGGAATGAATATACAGGTTGGAAATGAAAAGCGGAGGATCAGGAATCATACACTTATTTCCTACCACGAAGCTATTCAGTTCAAGGAAATGTTCACGGAACCGGCATGGGTATCAGTATCTTACAATGCAACAGGGATGTCAACTGTGAAGTATGGAACAGAGGAGACAAATCCAAATGTCAATCTGATAGGGATTGATGAAAACTATCTCGCAGTATCAGGCTATGAAATTGAAAACGGAAGAAATTTCAGCCCTGAGGAGATTCAGATGAATCGTCGTCTTGTTTTACTCGGATCAGAAATAGCTACGGATATATTTCCTTCAGGCGTTGATCCAATCGGAAAAGATATCACTGTAGCCGGACTGAAACTACAGGTTGCTGGTGTGCTCAAAAGCAAGGGAGCCAGTCAGATGTCAGGGGATAAGATATGCCTTATGCCGGTAACCGCCGCAAGGCAATATTTTTCGCGTCCAAACATGAATTTCAACATTACAATTATGCCGATCAATCCTGTTAATCTTGATGTTCTGGCTGGACAGGCAGAAGGGGTATTCAGAGTGGTGCGCAACCTTGACCCGACCGATGAATCTGATTTCAATATCGTGAAAAGTGATACAATTCTGAATATGCTTCTTAAAAATATACGATACGTCACGCTGGCGGCAACACTGATCGGTATTGTGACCTTATTCGGTGCAGCTGTAGGCCTGATGAACATTATGCTTGTATCAGTCACTGAAAGGACACGCGAAATTGGTGTAAGGAAAGCAGTCGGAGCCAAACCTGTTACAATTAAATACCAGTTTCTTTTCGAATCAATAATGATCGGCCAGCTTGGAGGCATATTTGGAATTATCCTGGGCATTCTTATCGGCAACGGAGTCTCTTCGATGCTGCGGTCGAGTTTTGTTGTGCCATGGTTTTGGGTACTTACCGGGATAATTGTCTGTTTTATTGTAGGTGTGGCATCGGGGTATGCTCCGGCTGTCAAAGCTGCAAACATTGATCCCATTGAAGCGTTGCGATATGAATAACCCCCTTCCTCACCTTCCCCCTGGGGAAAAATGAAAGGGGGTATATCCTAAAAAAAAGGGCGTCCTTAACGGACAGCCCTTTTTATTTTATTTTACTTTGAGCTTTTACTTCACGGTGTTCATATAGGCCACAAGATCAAGAAGCTTGCATGAATAACCCCATTCATTGTCGTACCATGCAACCACTTTCACAAAATTGTCATTCAGTGCGATGCCTGCTTTAGCATCAAATATAGAGGTACGGGGATCACCAATGAAATCACTTGAAACAACATCATCTTCGGTATATCCCAGAATTCCTTTCAGAGGGCCTTCAGAAGCAACCTTCATGGCTTTTTTAATATCCTCATATGAAGCAGCCTTCTCAAGACGGCATGTCAGATCCACAACTGAGACATTGAGAGTTGGAACCCTGAATGACATACCTGTGAGTTTACCCTTCAACTCGGGGATTACTTTGGTTACTGCCTTGGCTGCACCAGTTGAAGAGGGGATAATGTTACCGGAAGCAGCACGTCCGCCTCTCCAGTCTTTATTTGAAGGGCTATCAACTGTTTTCTGGGTTGCTGTGGTTGAGTGAACGGTTGTCATAAGACCTTCAGCAATTCCGAAATTGTCGTGAAGCACCTTGGCAAGAGGAGCAAGGCAGTTGGTTGTACATGAAGCATTTGATACAAATTGCATGTCAGCTTTGTATTTTTCCTGGTTAACACCCATTACAAACATTGGAGTATCATCTTTTGAAGGACCTGACATTACTACATGTTTTGCACCAGCTTTTATATGACCCGCTGCAGTTTCCTTTGCAAGGAAAAAACCTGTGCATTCCAGTATATATTCAGCTCCAACTTCATTCCATTTCAGGTTTGCAGGATCCTTTTCGGCTGTCACACGGATGCTCTGTCCGTTCACTACAAGCTTTCCGTCATTAACTTCCACTGTTCCATCGAACTTCCCATGTATAGTGTCGTACTTAAGCATGTAAGCTATATAATTCACTTCGAGGAGGTCGTTTATTCCGACTATTTCCATATCATTTCTCTTGAAGGCAGCCCTGAAGGCCAGTCGGCCAATCCTGCCAAAGCCATTAATTCCGACTTTAATCTTTGACATAATTATATCATTAATTGGTTAATAAATTGAACGCCCAAAGATACTATTTTTTTCCAGAAAACGGCGATTGTTAATAAATTGCGGGAGCTCTTTTTCTTCTGAAAATATAGGAGAATTTATTTGATTCAGGATTTAGCGGATCGATAATAACTCCAAACCTGTAACTTATAAATAATGAAAAAAACAAAGCCTTGTTGTCGGTGGTGGCCATTATTGGTATTTTCTTTGTGAAAGCAGTGAAGGAAATGCCGGCTTCAACGGCATGGATCACTTTTTCCTCTTTGCTGTATTCAAAGTTAAATCCACCCTTGGCAAAAAAACCTGGAAGAATCTTCAATTCTCTCAGTCCTTTGGTGAAGGATGACCTGCTGTAAATGTCGTATGGGGGATGAACATTGACATCCAGTTTCTCTTCCACAATGTCAAACTCATAATCTGAGATCGGATACAGGATCTTATAGTAAATCGGCTTATAAAAGGCGAATGAAGGACCTGCTGAAACGAAATATCTTACAGCCACTCCGCCAAGATCAGCTTTCTTGAATATTTCATGCTGAAAGCCATAACTTCCCCTCAGGTAAAAAGCCGAATTAAGCTTCCCGTATACGAAAGTACCGGGCGTTTGAAAGTAAGGATTTGATTCTCTGTATTCCCGCGGGTGCTTGAGGTTGCCAGCCTCGATTTCGAAATAACGTTTGTTCAAAAAATCAACTCTTTTGGCTTCACGATAGCTAAGCCCATATCCGTCTGAATTAAGGAGAACTGCGAATGATCTTTCATTTTTAAAGAAAATCCTCTGCTGTTCATTGAGTTCACCTTGTCCAAAGACCGGAAATGCACTATAACCAATCAAAACAAATATTATAAGCAGCTTCCTCATTTTAATGTGCTAACTTATAAAACAATAACCCACGGAACCCCGGGAATGTCAGCCGTTATTCTCAGCCTGCGAAGTCTCAGCCTGTGAGTATGCCGGACATGATTTTTCATTACAGGCACTTACAAATATAGCAGTGATAAAACAAATAACCAGGATTACAGCAATCTTTTTCATAAAACCTTGGTTTTAATAAAACACAAAAGTAAAATAATCAATTAGAAAACAATCTCTGTGCCAAATTATTGTTTCACCGGAAAAATATCCGGAAAATATATGTCACTGATTTGAGATATATACTAAACATATTTTTCGCATTTTTGTTGTATCAATCGTAATATTCATTTTATACGATGAAAGCAGAAATAATAATAACATTTTTAGTTTTAATAATGAGTACACAATCTTTTTCTCAGGAAAAACTCCCTTATAATTCCCTCTCCAGGCAGGAATCTTTTGTTATTGATAACAAAGGAACCGAAGCTCCTTTTACCGGAAAATATACAGATTACTCGGGGAAAGGTACATATGTTTGCAAAAAGTGCGGTTCAGCTTTGTATTATTCGTCTTCAAAGTTTAAGTCCGACTGTGGATGGCCAAGCTTCGACGATGAGATAAAAGGGGCTGTAAACAGGTTCCCCGACCCTGACGGGATGAGGACAGAGATTGAGTGTGCGAACTGCGGTGCACATCTTGGACATGTCTTTACTGGTGAACGCCTGACTGCGAAGAATGTAAGGCACTGTGTTAATTCTGTATCCCTTGATTTTGTTCCCTCTCAGATTGATCCGGGAAGATATGGCACTGCTATTTTTGCAGGGGGCTGTTTCTGGGGAGTGGAATATTTTCTTCAGAAAAACCCCGGGGTTATTTCCGTTACTTCGGGATTTATAGGGGGGCATGTAAAAAACCCTTCATATAAGGAAGTCTGTACAGGCAGAACAGGTCATGCTGAGGCAGTCAAGATAATTTATGATCCTGACAGAACATCCTATGACAAACTTCTGCGGCTCTTTCTTGAAATTCATGATCCGACTCAGATAGGGGGGCAGGGACCCGATCTGGGTGACCAGTACAGGTCAGAAATCTTTTACATGAATGAAGAACAGAAAAAGATTGCTGACACCAATATCGGGATTCTGAAAGGCAAAGGAATGAGAGTTGCAACAGTTGTGACAAAAGCCTCAGAGTTCTACGAGGCTGAGGATTACCACCAGGATTACTATTTCAGGAATGGCAAAATCCCTTATTGTCATGCGTACACAAAAAGGTTCTGACAGCTTATTGATTAATAGCAGATAGTTTATGGGAAAAACAGCCCTGACCCTGGCTGAATCAGTGACCGGATCCGGGACAATTATTTTTTACGTTGTATTTTTGACTTTTCCCTTTAGACTTTGATCCAAACGTTCCCCTTTTTATTCGAATCAACAACCGAATGAATGAACTTCATTCCTCTTACACCATCATGTACGGTCGGGAACTCACCCGGAGTGAATTTTTCTCCTCGTATTGATTTTGCAGTCCCTTTATAAATATTTGCAAGAGCCTCATATATACCTTCAGGATGACCCGATGGCATCGTATGACTGTTTTCAGCAAGCATATCATTGTAACTATGGGCCGGTTTGAATATTCTGGTTGGTTCCGTATCGCTTAGCATATAAAGATAATTTGGATTTTCCTGGGCCCATTTGAGGCTGGCTCTGGAACCATAAACAGCAATCGTGATGCAGTTTTCTTCCCCTCCGCAAACCTGGCTTGCCCGGATAACTCCCTTAAGGTTATTCCCGAATCGCAGGAGAACAGTGCCATCAAGGTCAAGTTTTACATCGTCTTTTACAGAACTCAGGTCAGATAAGATCTCTTTTATTTCAAGTCCGGTTGTATATTCTATAAGATTAAAAGCATGAACACCGATATCCCCCATACAGCTGCTTACTCCGGCATGTTGCGGATCGAGCCTCCATACACCTGTGATCCTGCTTTCAGTACCATGAATAATTGAATTTATCCAACCCTGATAGTACTGTGCATCAATGCGCTGTATTGTACCAAGCAATCCCTTTGAAATCAGATCCTTCATCTGCCTGACCATGGGATATCCCGTATAGGTGTGTGTTAGAGCGAAGGTGAGCTTTGTTTTTGCAACTGTTTTTTCAAGATCAAGAGCTTCTTCAACAGTCATTGTCATCGGTTTCTCGCAGACAATATGGAATCCATTGTCGAGCAGACTTTTTGCGAATTGATAGTGAAGTGCATTGGGTGTGACTATTGCAACAACTTCCATGCGTTTATCTGAAGAAAGTTTAAGCTCTGCTATTATTAAAGCATCGACGCTTTCGTAGCATCGACTGATGTCAATCCCCTCTTTGAGAGCAAATTCCTTGCTTTTTTCATAATTAATGTCAAAAACGCCGCCGACGAGCTCGAAATCGTTACATATCCGGGAAGCTCTCCGGTGCGCATCCCCAATGAATGCACCGATACCGCCTCCGATCATTCCCATTCTTATTTTCTTCATAATATCTAAGTTTTAATTGTTTTTCACCCCCTTCCCTCAAAAGGGGGTATTAAAAGTACTTAAAGATCTATCCCCCTTTAGGGGGGATGGGGGGTCAAACCTGTTTCCTTTTCCTCATATGGAGGAATGTAAAACAAATTATCAATAATGCAGGCACAACCGCAACAAACCGTAAAGTATGGGCGCCTCCGCTTAGCTGTGCAGTGGCCCATGCAGCGGCCTCCTTAGTTCCTTCAGCTGCTGATTTTAAAACCTCAATAATCTGACCTGCCGGGACCGAAGCAACTGTTTGTGCATCAAAAATGGCACCCAGAACAGGTTGTGCTATTGCACCACCAAGGAATCCTATTCCTCCCATTATTGCCAGTCCTAGGGCACCACTCTGCGGAATGTTCTCCGATACAAATCCGAGCATTGAAGGCCAGAAGAAAGCAACCCCGAGAGCAAATACCCCGGCGGCAGCAAAAACCATGGCACCGTTGGTATATCCCATCAGGATCAACCCTGCAAAGGCCAGAATTGCAGAAACGAGAAGTATAACAGTTGATTTAAGATTATGAATAAGTGTACCGCCAAACTGACGTGCCAGTGCCATAATCCCTGATATCCAAACCAGCAATAATATCGGGTTGTCAGAGACATTAGAAAGTAGTGCGGCAATCCATTGATTTGTACCCAGTTCCGTTGCAGCGGTCAGGATCATGCAGAAAGCCATAAAGAGAAACAGAGGACTGACACATGCCTTTAGCATGTCCTTGTATGTAAATCCGGTGACAACACGCTCGGTTTTTGGAAATTGCTTATTGAGAAACATATAACCATATGCAAATGTGGGTATTAACATGATCCCCATAGCATACCGCCAGTTAGTGAGTCCTATATTGTTAAAAAGGTACACCACTAAGCCTCCGATTACTATCCCGGTAGGAAACCAGGCATGAAACCTGTTTAGTCTTCTGGTCTTTTCATCGGTGTACATGCTTGTTATAAGCGGATTACATGCTGCTTCGACACTGCCATTAGCTATTCCAATAAATAGAGTTGAAATGAATAATGTCCAGAAACCAGTGGCCACAATTGTAAGAATGATTCCGGCCAGATGGCAAAAGAATGCTATTGAAACGATCCTTCCTATGCCAATGATATCTACCAGTGGCCCTCCAAAAAACATCGCAAGGGTAAAACCCCAGAAGGCAGTACCAACGATCCATCCCACCTGGGTGTGGTTAAGATTGAACTCAGCAGCCCATGCTTCAACGAAGTAACCCCTCGTGGCAAAAGCTAAAGCATTAACAACCAATTCAACACAGCTGGCATTGAATAACCGGGTTTTCTGAATTGTTTCCATAAAAGTC
>CAZCQC010000394.1:0-8765 GCA_964500155.1 uncultured Rikenellaceae bacterium
AGTATAGCATCCCCCGACTTTTAGTTTTGGATCAATTTCAATGAAATAGTTCTTGTACCAGTCCTTATCAGCATCACTGAAAACAAAATCGAAAGGACCCCTGAGCTGTTTTACTAGCTCATGTGCATCAGTAAGACGTGCATCAATGTATTCTGAAAGTCCGGCTTCCTTAAAGTTTTGAAGTGCCTGTTTGTGCCTTTCAGCATCAATGTCAACAGTGATCAGCCTGCCTCCTGTTTTGCTGAGCGCCCAGGCTATCCAGATACCTGAATGTCCGGTTGATGTACCTATTTCAAGGGCACTTTTATAATTGCCCTTAATTATAATATCATACAACACCTGACCATCGGATGACGAAATATTGAGATCGCGCCATTGCCCTGAGTGATCGGAAAGGAATTTCTTAACCTTTTCATCAAGAGCCGGATTACTTTTCAAACCCTGTGCCTTTATCTGCCCCGGTATTCCGACTGCAAAAATGAGATAACAAATTACAATGGAAACAAATTTAAGTGTTTTCATATCCTTCAGTTTATTCAAAAGTACAATTTAGTGAAGGATATGGCTGAAAAAATCCGGTGAAACGGTAAAAAGCAGTCCTGAACCCGCCCTTCAGGTGAGTGAAATTCTATTCAGTATAATCAGTTCATTATTGCCTTGCTTTTGCTATCACTCTCAACGTCGATCTTCCGGTCGAGCTTTTTCACATTCTTCCCTTTGTTGAATTTAAATGAATACATGAACTGGATATAATTTGAAGCATCAAATCCTATTATATTTCTGGAATAAAAAGCTGTTGTCTCAGTTTCGGTTCTGCTTAATCTTACATTTGTTGAAAGGGGCAATACCCATACCACCCCAATACTGTGATCCTTTAACTGTGTCTGAATACCGGGACCATAAAAAGGAATGCTGTATGTTTTAGACAGAGCATTAATGTTTACCCCTGTATAACTCAGGAAAGCAAATGCAGTTGTTTTTTTGTTTTTACCAAAACTAGCATAGGCCGTGCTTGTAATACTCCAGGAGAAATAATCCCTTGAGGGTATTGAAATTGTTTGGCCCGTGTATTCGTTTATATGTCCCTTAAAGATCCTAGCATTGATATTTATGTACCAAAGCGTTGTATTAATGCCACCCCCGAGCTCATATCCGCTGAGCAGGTTGAAGGGTTTGGAAAACGTTGTCAATCTGTTGTCGGCGGGCGAATTAACTATCCGGTACTCAGTTCCCACCTTATCGGAAAAGTATTCCTTATATACAAAAGGGGAAAGATAGTTGCTGCCAAAGTTCCAGGTATAGGTTAGCTGCAGCCGGTCGCGATAATCCGGCTTCAGATCGGGATTCCCCTGCGAAACATTATAATTCTGATCTATTCTGTAATACGGATTCATGTCGTAAATTCCGGGCCGGTTAATTCTCCGGTTATAAGTAAATTTCAAATTATGCGATGCCGAAAACTTATATTGAAGATTGACTGAAGGCAGGAAACAGGAATAATCCGGCTCTGTAACAGAATCAGCCCTGATGTGGCTGTTTTCCACCCTCAGCATAGTCTGGAATCCGATTTTTTTCAGATTATATGTAATTCCGCCATAAACCGAATTTCTGAACTCGGCATATTCAAACAGGTTATCGGACATCTGATCGTTTATCCTGAAATCGTAGCTCAGTTGCTGGTAATATAACTGATAGCCTGTTTCAATTTTCGCCGACATCCCCAGAGGATGTATATAATTCAATTTCGCCGAATAATAATTCCGTTCGTTCAGATTGTCTTCAAGCCGGACATAAGTGTCAATTACCGAACTTGAATTATAAAGATACCTGGTATTCGAAAAATCACTCTCTTCGTTTGATTTAAAATTATAATATGTGTTCTCGGCTGTGAATTCCTGAGTTGGTTTTTTAAAAGTCTTTTTGTAAAAGAGTGAAGCTGATTTTTCATCGCTTTTAAAGCCATTGAATGTCTGTGATGAAATCGTATTTAATGGAATATCATTTTTATAAAGGAAAGTTTCACTTACCATATCAACATCCTGATTTATAGGTTTGTAACTGACGTTTAAGCTCAGGCTGTTCTTATCGTTTATGTAATAATCAAATCCGCTGTTGATAGTCGACATTGTCACTTTTATCCCGCCTTTCCCCGTCAGGCTTATCGTTGAATCGATCATTGTGAAACGGTTATCATTGATATTAGTGATATCAAGACTCTGTGCAACATTAAGGGCAGTTACATAAAATGTTATTTTACCGAGAGCATAATCCAGGCTGCCAGTTTCCTGATGTGTGATCTTGTTAAATGGTTTAATATTGAGACCGACATTGCCGTTCATTCCAAACCTGGCCTCCTTTTTCAGTATGATGCTTAATACACCATCGATATTGCCTTCATATTTACCTGACGGATTGCTAATGATTTCGATACTTTCAATATCTGTCGGGAGCAGTCTGGCAAGATATTCCTTATCTCGCTGTCTTCCATCAACCTGAATTATAAAATTACTGCTGCCGTTTAGTGTGACATTGTTTTGAAAATCGACATTGACCTGGGGTATTCTTTTTAACAGATCATACCCGTTACTTACCGTTTTGGATACAACCGAAGGAATTGAATATACGGTCCGGTCGACCATTTCCTTACCCTTCAGCCGCTCACCTACCACCGTGACTTCGCTTAAACTTGCTGTGGTTTCATTTAAATATATTGTATCAACAGAAACTTCAGTGTTACCGGCTTCAACAACAACTCCCTTCCCATTTGATTTATAACCAACGAAACTTGCCCGTATAAAATAATTGCCAGGTTTTACTTTTTCCAGTACATAGCCTCCGTCGGTTAAAGTAATTACCCCCGTAATCATTGATGAATCAGGCAGCTGAAGGAGACCGACCGTAGCAAACGGCACGGGAGATTTATCTTTTTCAAGGCAAACTTTACCCCTGATATTCTGAGCCTGAAGCGTAACAGAAGAAATAAGGATTAAGCAGACAATATATTTTTTCATTTTATTTAAGGTTCAATTCACTTCAATGCAATAACTTTTGATTCCCCGTTAATATCCATGGGCATCTGCATGCTGAAGCCAGGAGCACTTATTCCCAGGTTTCCGGCAATATGTGTTTTTGCCTTGTCTTCAACTAACAGGCCAGTACTGATCTCGATCACCATATTTGACTTGCTCAAACCTTTTAAGTCGTTATAGGTCACTTTAGCACCACCCGATTCAATAGGAACCGCATTCTCTGCTGCCTTGATATCTGATTCGACAGTAATATTTGCAATATTGCCATTTAATCCGTCAAGATGATAAGTGGTAACAATATCGAGCATCATTCCACCGGAATTCATCTGTTGAGTTATTTTCCATGTATCACCGGTAGAAACCTCTTTGCCGGGCAGGTACCAGGTAAACATATTGATCATCGTTTTTAAAGAATTATCACTGATCATATTTGTTATCTCCTTCTTAACAGCCGCCGCCACAGGACCGGTAAGAGTAATGGAACTTGTATCTTTCGTAATTAAGTCGGACAGCATTTTTGAATTCACGATCTCAAACGGTTTGCCGGCAAAATCCATTTTGACATACAGTGCATTTTTACTTAACCGGTTCATTATGCATGATATAATATCCGCGGTTTTTTCCGATTTTATATCCCCTTCGACGGCTGAACTCATTGTGGTCACTTTCCCCATTGCATTAGTATTTGTACTCAGGGTATCAATATGCACCTCTGTGATCATAAAATCAGAGGTAGCATCGAGCATTTTCAGCGAAAGAGCATAGTTAACTTTCGATTCTGTGGTTTGCTGAACTCCGTTAACAGTTTGCGTTATCACCTGCTCCGAAACAGACCTGAACCGGTAAACCTTGTTTTTTTCCAGGTTCATTTTAAGGTTGGCGGTGGTTTGAGCCACTAATGAGATTCCAAACAGAACTGCTGTAAATAATAACAAGATCTTTTTCATCGTGATTGTTTTAAGTTATTATGGATTCTGTGCAAATATAAGCCTGTAATGATATTTTCTAAACGGTTTATCGGTAAACGGATGATTTTCGCAGGTGAATCACAGATTTGAAAGGTATATTATGCAAAGCCCGGTGGTTATTCAGTCAATCTTATCATATCAGTTGGCATATTCCGGTTCAGCACAGATATCTGCTGCTGACGGTTAAGGGCAATACCCCGCTCTGAAAAGGTCTGCTGAAGGGACTGAAGTACCAGTTCGGGGGTATTATTGTTTTTACTCAGGTGGGCAAGACATATGATATTGAGATTATCACTGATATTATCTGCCAGAAAAGCCGAGGTCTGATGATTCCCCAGATGGCCATGGTCTGACTTTATTCTTGCTTTTAAAAAATGAGGATAACTGCCATTCGCCAGCATCTGTTCATCGTAATTTGACTCTATAACAAGCAGATTAGCGGCTCTAATATAGGGAGCAGCAGTCTGGCATATATGTCCAAGATCGGTGGCAATTGTTATTTTTTTTTCTCCGGCACAAATGTGAAATCCTACGGTTTCGGGAGCATCGTGACAAACCGGGAATGCCTCGATATCAAAACCTGCAAGGTGGAACTTTTTCATTAACGGAATTTCACGGATGCAGTCTGTGGATATTTTATTCCGGGGAGAGAGAATGCTCTTCCAGATTTTATTGGAGGTGAAGGCGGGAAGACTGTTTTTCCTTATAAGCACTTCCAATCCTTTGATATGATCTGTATGATTATGTGTTATCAGGACACCCATAATGGTCTGCATGGAGATATCCATATTCTTCAGGAATTTGCGTATTGAGGTTGCTGAGATTCCTGCATCGATTAAAATTCCATGGAACTCGTTACCCAGGTAGTAACAATTCCCGCTGCTCCCGCTGCTCAGACTGCAAAAATTCAATTTCATCAATACAAGGATGTATTTTGATGTTTCTACTAATGTCAGTTATGAATCAAAACCAGGAAAGAAATAGTTATGCGTAACCTGTTCCCGGATACTCTTATTACATTTTTATAACCTGGTGTTTTTTAATAAAGCCAGGGTCAATATTAACACCCATTCCAGGACCGGTGGGAACTTTAATCTTTCCGTCGATTATTTTCAATGGCGATGTCGGGCATTCAAATACTACTGTAGTATCAAGCCCCTTGAATTCATGATGAGCTCCTGCATTGGGAACAGCTGATACAAGGATATAATCATAAAGAAATCCAAGACCCCCGCCTGACATATGAGGGATAATAGTTTTTCCGAATGCAGCTGCCATGAGTGCCACTTTCATCGCACGGATCATTCCTCCGAAATAATAAATATCAGGCTGAACAATATCAAGACCATCATTGGCAAGAGACCAACGAAAATGGACAAAACTCTGATCCTGCTCGCCGTTTGCAACAGGTATTGCAAGAGTATCTGCCACCTCCTTTATTTCTTCAAAATGGTCATACATGACTGGTTCCTCAAAATAACTGTATTTATATTCTTCCAGAAGTTTACCCACCCGTATTGCATCTTTTACATTGTAATAACCATTTGAATCAGCATAGAGAGCCATATTGGCACCATATGTCTGACGAAGGAGCGGTATTAATTTTTCAGTTTTACCAGGTACCCCGGGATAATGAATATCTTTTGTCCCGGCGTACTGATAACCCACCTTTACTTTAAGAGCATGAGCATCATATTCAGCTACTGCTTTTTTAATAAGATCAAGATGCTCTTCCAGTGGTTTTTCACGAAATTCGGTAGCCACATATACAGCAACTTCAGGATTATGTATCTCTCCGATCAGTTTCCCCACTGGTTTATCTGCAATTTTACCAAGCATATCGAGAATGGCAAATTCAATGGTCGCCAATGGCAGGCCAAGAGCAATGCCATTATATCGGAAATTGAAATTATATATATAAATCCGATCCAATATCAAGTCGAGTTCACGTGCATCCTGGCCGATAAAATAAGGCTGAAGCTTTCTGATGAAAATTGGAAAAAGTGTTGAAAGATCACTGTGTCCTACTGAAAATCCTGCCGCTCCGTCTTTTGAACGGACCCGGCATAAAAAACTGTTTTCATAGCGCAATAATTCAAGGGTTTCTATGATAACAGGAACAGGAAACAACTCCTTTTTCAGTACAGGTTTTTTAAGTATTTCATCAAGTTTTGCATACCTTGATTTTATGGCCGGACCAGAACCATCAGGTGTTACTTCTGTTCCACTTAAAGATAATGGTAAGGCTACGGCTGCCATACTACTGGCCACAGTAGTCGAAATGAATTTGCGTCGGGATGTGTTCATAATGAAACAAAGATACTTCCACGGAAGTCATAAAATCAATAAGTATTCCTAAATTTACCAGTAATTATTAATTATTGTACAAATAATCCTATCATGAAAACCGTAAATTCATTTCTGGCGAGTTCTCTTATTATGATGATTGTGATCACCTCCTGTTCCTCGGGGAAAGAAAAAAATACTCAACCTGTTCTGGGAACCAGGTCAGTTAGCGTAATTGAGAAACATGGCTTAAAATTCAAGGACCTCAATAAAAACGGCAAGCTTGACAAATATGAAGACTGGCGTTTGACCTCAGATGAGAGGAGCAGGGACCTGCTTTCAAAAATGTCTGTTGAGGAAAAAGCAGGCTTTATGCTGATCAATTCGCTAAATATGGTAGGATCGAGGAGAGCAGAGAGTTCTGATGGCAAGCTGGCTGCAAGTGATCTTGAAGAGAGCGGAGCAGCAACTAATTTAGGTGGAGCCAGCCCCGGCCGGAACAGGCAACGTGAAGGTGCTAGTGACCAAAACCGACCCGGAGCAAGGGATACCGCAAGAGGAGATGTCCAGACAAGAAATATGCAGCGTTTTTCGAATATGGGCGGGCCGGCAGGTACTTCCAAAATGGTTAAGGAATTTCATAACCGTCATTTCATTCTCAGGGCAAACGAGAGTGCAAGGATAACAGCTGAATGGTCAAATAAGCTGCAGGCTTTGTGTGAAAGTGAACCACTTGGAATTCCTGCCATAATTGCATCTAACCCCCGCAACCATATCACAACAAATGCAGCTGTTGGGACAAGTGTCGGATCAACCTCTTTCTCAAAATGGCCCGGAGAATTAGGTCTTTCGGCTATGCGCGATCTGACGCTGACACGGGAGTTTGCAGATATTGCAAGGCAGGAATGGTCAGCTGTCGGACTCAGAAAGGGATATATGTATATGGCGGATCTGGCAACCGAACCAAGATGGTCGAGAATTAACGGAACATTTGGTGAAAATGCTGAATGGGTGGCCAAAATTATAAGGGAGATCGTTCTGGGCTTTCAGGGAGAAAAATTAGGCCCGGCTTCAGTTGCTCTTACAATGAAACATTTTCCTGGTGGAGGATCAGGTGAGAAAGGTCAGGACTCCCATTTCGACTGGGGTAAAAAAGAAATCTATCCGGGTGGGATGTTCAGAAATAATCTTATCCCTTTCCAGGCAGCAATTGATGCAGGCACTTCGGCAATAATGCCATATTATTCCATGCCGTCAGGAACAGAGTATGAAGAGGTGGGATATGCCTTCAATAAAGGGGTAATAAATGACCTGCTCAGAACACAAATGGGATTCAAAGGGATAATTAATTCCGATACAGGCCCGATTCATAACATGATTTGGGGTGTTGAAAAACTTACCGTGTCGGAACGATATAAGAAAGCACTTGAAGCAGGAGTAAATATTTTTTCAGGGATTTCCGATCCGGCTGAGCTTTTAGAAGTTATAAAAAACAATATGGTGGACATCGGCTTAATAGATAATTCGGTTCAGCTGCTGCTTAAGGAAAAATTTGACCTGGGTCTTTTTGAAAATCCTTATGTCGACCCTGATACGGCAGAAAAAATAGTGAACAACGAAAAGTTCAAAGAAAAAGCCGATCTTGCATTGAGAAAATCAATAGTTCTTCTGAGGAATGAGAATGATGCATTACCGGTTAAGCCTGAAACAAAAATCTATTTTGAATCGCTTCAGAGAAATTCAAGGCCTGACCAGCCAGTTCAGGCAGATATTTACGAATCAATTGACAATAAGTATCCGGTTAAATTTGTAAAAAAACCTGAAGAAGCGGATCTGGTTATCTTATGGGTTACACCAACCGGAAATGCATTGTTCGGCTCAACCGGAGCTCCGATCTCTGTCTCATTATCGAAGAATTCCATCGATGTTGATCATATAAATAAATTATCTGCCCAAAAGCCTATAATCCTGGTAATTAACTATACAAATCCATGGGTTATCGACGAGGTTTACAACGATAAAACCAAAGCAAATATAAAAGGTGTGCTGGCAACATTCGGAACAACAACCGATGCTCTTCTTGATGTCATAGCCGGAAAGTACAATCCTTCAGGGAAAATGCCTTTCTCGACACCTTTCTCAGATACAGCTGTTGAAAGTCAGAAAGAGGATGTTCCGGGTTATCTTGAAGGTGAAGGCTATTCTCTTTTCAAATATGATGAAGGGATAAGCTATAATAGGCAGTAGTCAATTATACTTCATTACCGGTTTTACTGAATATCTCCTGAACAGTTCTGGTAACACTGCGGAAATCGATCTTTCCGGTGCTCATCATCGGTAACTCCTTAATGACAATAAATTGTCGTGGAAGTGCGATAATGGGCAAGTCTTTCAACATCTTTCTCAGTATTTCAGTTTTATTTACCTCACTTGAGACAGTTGCCACTATATATGATCCCTTCTTTTCATCCGATACTTCAAC
>CAZCQC010000395.1:0-10704 GCA_964500155.1 uncultured Rikenellaceae bacterium
CCCTATCTGTGAATAAACCTTACTGTTTTTGAATCCTGTTAAGGCATCGCTAAGCATGCCAAGCGAATAAGTAAGATAAGGTCCAAGGCGGAATCCGAAAATATTCCACGGAGCGTAAGATTGTGTCTGAAGTGTAAATAAGAGGCGGTTGGTCCCCGACAATGAAGGACTGTTAAATCCATCCAGGCCGTATTTATCATTAAGTGTCAAACTATCGGAAGAGAACCTGTTTATGCCAATAGTCATCTGCGGTTTTACAAATTGCCTGAATTTCCATTTCCCGATTTCGAATAATCCGGTAAAATAATTTACACCAACTGTCAGAACACCTTGTTCAGAATGGGATGCACGAAAGAATGTGCCGTATTCGAAGTTGGAACTCAAGTATCCCCATTCATTATAGTTGCCAAAGTATACCCGCATACCCAAATAGAGCCGCCCCGAGTTATTTTTAATCTGATAACCGCCAGTAAGCGAATATACACTTCCAACCGGCACATCTTCGATAACACCGTATTTAAATATGTATTTATCCTGAACATATCTTCTTGTAGAAATTCCGACTGTAGCTAAAAAAAAGTTTTCGTTAGAATAATTATGAAACGGATCAAGTAATTCAGAGGGTTTTTCAAAATATCTTACATGCAGATATCGGGTTGCCAGAATTAAATTGGTTACAAGAACATCTTCTGTTCTGCCTTTAAAAAGTTGAAGTGCTTTGCCTGCCCAGTAATCCTGTGTCCGGAACTTCAATTTCATGGGAACATAATCAGAATTTATATCCTTCAATGAATCTTTTTTTGTTTGAGAAGCAAAAGATACACCTGCCGCCCACTTTGCCAGAGGAGAAAAAAACGGACGGTCAACATCAATGCTTCTGCTGAAATTTCCATACCCGTCAATTCCAAGATGCAGCCTTGAACTGATATAGGAATTCCGGAAGTTTGGGATATGGTAATTTGTGTTAAAAGAACTAATTTCCCTGGTAAAGCTTCTTGAAAAAATGTTTTGAAATTCATGGCCGGTTCCCAGAAAATTTTTATCAGTCAAACTGGCATTGATTTTTGAAGTCGAAATTGATCCTTCCGGAATTATACTCCAGTTATCAAGTTCACGAATGGTGATATCCACTGAATCGGATTTTAGCCCTGAAGCCACTACCGAAAAAGAGACCTCATGGACATATTTCTGGTTACGGATCAAACGCTCAGATTCTTTTATGAGCAAAGAATTAAAAGGTTGATTTCTATGGATCAGCAACAGGTTCCGGATTGTTATGCCCTGCGTTTTAATATGCATCCCGTTCCCTGCTTTATATAAAAAATTCTGTTTTCTTACAGAGGTGTCAACGGCTGAGTAACCAAAAGGATCGAGGGTCACAACATCGATATTCCGGATTATTTTTCCTTCAAATGTGCTGTAGGGTTTTTGTATTAGTTTTTTATATGTTTTCCTTCTGGCTTCTTTATTCTTTGAGTCGGGAGTAAACGGATTAAAAATTAACCGGTACATAAACCCGTTAAACCTGCTTCGCTTCGAATAGGATTCGATATTCCTGTACAGCTGAGTTGTGTCTTTTTTGACACTATCCTGCTGTGCTGAGGCAAAATCAGCTGTTGAAAATAATACAAAAGAAAAAAGAAATAAAGAAATATGTTTAAAGCACATTTGAGAGTATGGTTGTCACATCTTCTCCATATACCAGCTCAAGGCTTTTTCTAATTTCTGATAATGAAAAATGGTGGTAATTGTTTTTTGCAGCCGGATAAAAGCAGTTTCGCTTTTGACTATATAATCAAAGGCCTGGTGCTTCATGCAATTCACAGCTACCTCTATTTTATCCTGTGAGGAGAGCATTACAACAGGGATCGTTTGATTAGCTGCTTTTATTCTGTCAAGGGTTTCGAGCCCATTGATTGCATTCCTGTCAATACTGTTGAGGTAGTAGTCCAGGATTATAACATCGGGGTTTTGCGATATATTTTCAAGACATAGCTCACCGGTAGGGAATGTCCTTATAATCGATTCAGTATTGTCAATAAATTCAATCTCTAATGACTTTAGGAATAAAGCATCATCATCAACCAGAAAAAGCAATATTTTGTTTTCGTCCATCATCATTTCGATTTTTTAATCATTATTTTTCCTTCCAGTTCCTTACAGGCCTCTGAACAAGCATTTTCAACCTTTGTAACCAATTCCGGTATGTCTCCTAGATGTTGTTGAGTACCTGAATATTCCTGGATTTTTTTTGCAGCATCTTCAAAATCCTGATGGATGCCCATTATTGAAAATGAAGGGATCAGTTTATGCGCGGCCGTATATACCGAACCCCAATCTTTATCATGCAGCCCCTGTTTCAATTGTTTAATCAAAGGCGGAGTTTGTTTCAGATAAAGTTCAATCATTTCTGACATCAATACCGGATTATCCTTTGTACGATTTTTTAAAAATGTTAAATCAACATAATTAGATATTCCTGTGGACAGGGGGCTATTTGGTATTAGTTTGTGCTTAATTAATAAATCAGATATTTTATTATAAAGCAGCTTTTCGTCGAGTGGTTTTGAGATGTAATCATTCATTCCTACAGCTGTGCATTTATTTAAATCAGCAGTGGTTACATCGGCAGTTAAAGCGATTATGGGAATTTTAGAATTCATTTTGCTACGGATGTATTCGGTGGCTTCAAAACCGTTCATTTCAGGCATATGCAGATCCATTAAAATAATATCATACGATCTGTTCTGTAGTTTTTCTATTGCTATTTTCCCATTGTCAGCAATATCATGCTCAAAGCCGAAATCATCCAGAAGTGTTTTCATAAGTAACTGATTGAGCGCTATATCTTCGACTACCAGTACTTTTGCATTCTGGACTTTTGTGGTCAATACATTCATCACTTTTTCCGATTCGACCTCAGCATCTGTTTTCTGAAACGGCAAAATAAAACTAAATGTAGATCCTTCTCCCAGCTTACTTTTTGCAATTATCCTTCCCCCTTGTGATTCTACTAATTGTTTAGAAATTGCAAGTCCAAGGCCAGTTCCTCCGTATAACCTTGCAGTTTCGCTGGTTGCCTGTTGAAAGTTCTCAAAAATGTGTTCCATCTTATCTTCAGGAATTCCGATCCCTGTATCTGAAACTGAAAATTCAATGTCTGCTTTCTCTTCATTCTCATTCAGTAACCTGACACTTATGGTAATTTTCCCTTCTGATGTGAACTTTACTGCATTGCTTACAAGGTTTAAAATAATCTGATGCAAACGAACAGGGTCTCCTGACAATATCTTTGGAATCTTATCGTCATATTTTTTTATCAATTGCAGATTTTTTTCCTGAATTTTTGTTTCAAACAAATGAATCATGGCAGATATTGATGCAGCCATTTTGAAAGGCGTTTGTTCAAATACCATTTTCCCTGCATCCACTTTCGCCAGGTCGAGTATATCGTTTATCAATACTGTTAATGCATCTCCACTCAATTTAATGGCATTCAGATATTCTTTTTGTTTTTCATTCAAATCTGATTTCAACAATACCTTCGTAAATCCTATAATTGCATTCATAGGTGTACGGATCTCGTGGCTCATGTTTGACAAAAACTGTTGCTTTGATTTCACAGCATCTTCAGCAATTATTGTGGCACTTTCAGCTACGTCTTTTGCTTCTTCAGCAATTTTTGCAGCCGACTCAGCAAACCTTTTGGCATCCTTCAGTTCATTTTCAATTCTCTTATGGTCGGTAATATCCCTTGCCACCACAACTACACCAATCACCTTACCGGAATCATCTTTATACACCGAGCCATTAAACAATACTTCAGTGAGTTTGCCATCGCGGATTGTCAAAGGGAAATCGGCCACAAAACCTTCAGCAAACACCTGTTTATAAATTTCACGGGCTTTTTTAGGTTCTGTAAAATATTCAAAGAAATCCGTCCCGATCAGATTTTCCCGGGTTGTTTCTGTTATGTCGACAGAAGCATTGTTTATATCAGTAATTTTCCCATCAGGACTAATCGTAAACAGCGGATCAAGACTTGCTTCTATCAGGCTCCTTGCGTACTGAGATTCACGTCTGCTGATTGTATCCATGATATTTGTTTTATGGTACAGTTCTAATTTATTTTGCTGGTAATAATTTATTATTCTTCATTTGTGATCTGGCATACCGGAATTATCCTATACTTCCTCAATCAATTCTCGTTTTTTTTTGTTTAGCTTCTTAAAATGAGAAGGAGAAAGGCTTGTTATTTTCTCATTGCAGCGAATACGCACCATGTACCTGATGTATAGCTTCAAATGAATTTTTGTGCATAAAGGTATGGGTAAGCAGGAACAGAAGAGTTATATAATTCCCGGCAAAAGTTACATAATTCACAGATTTTGCTAAAAGGAGAACTTTCCTCTGGCCTGAATATCGTCTGATTTATGGAAGTAATACCGGGGTTCACCTTGAAGGTACCCTAAAAGCAGCGGGGAAATATGTTATGTGTGTAAAGGATTAAGAAGACATTCAGTCATTCTCCAAAGCGCTTCGATTTTTATTCTTAAGATTTTTGAAGTGAGACGGAGTAAGTCCCGTCATTTTCTTAAACTGGTTTGACAGATGGGCAACGCTGCTGTAATGAAGTTTCCAGGCTATTTCTGTAAGATTGAGCTCATCATATACAAGCAGTTCTTTAGCCCTTTCTATTTTATTGTAAAGGTAAAACTTCTCAATCGTGATCCCTTTGACTTCGGAGAAAAGATTTGAAAGATATGTGTAATTGTGATTTAGTTTTTCGGCAAGGTAATCGGAAAGGTTTATTTTGATCTGTTCATCATTGTAATGTACAAGTTCAACTATAATGGTTTTTATCCTCTCAACCATAATGTTTTTTTTGTCATCAAGTAATTCAAGCCCGACCTTCTTCAGGGAAGTGCTCAGAATATCCTTTTGCTCCAATGACAAATCTTCCATGATTTCAGTTTCACCTAATTCAACCCTGGTATGATGCAAACCGAGCTTTTCCAGTTCAGATTTTACAATCATCTGGCACCGGATGCATACCATGTTTTTGATGTACAGCTTCAATTAAATTAAATGTTAAGATTTTATCTGCTCCTACAACAAAAATATACAACTTTATTTAAAACAGCAATATTTTAATATTTGATCCAATGAGATTTTAGCATCTTTGCTTTTGCCGTATATTAGTATTCTAGATTATAAAATAACAATAGTGTCCGATTAAAATTATGGTGTGTAAGCTAAATAGTTGATTTATAAGAAATCACAAACAGGTCGCCCCGATGGGGCTCATTTTTCAGTTTATGATTTATTTCTACAAACAGGTCGTCCCTGACGGGACTTACGAAAATCAAACTCCGTAGAGCCTGTCCCGCCCAGGCGGGAAGTGAGCTGTTTGTAGAAATCATGACCGTTTAAATTTTAGCTCCATGGGAGCGACCTGTGGTTAATCGGAGAATAGTGATAAAACAATATAAATTCCGGGTAGGAAAGACATGCAAAAACTTCATTTTAAATATTTTTTCAAAAATTACCTGCTTTTAAGCCTGGTCTTATTCTGGCCTTTTCTGAAAGCTGCATCACAGGATTATTTTCAACAGGAGGTAAATTATAAGATTAATGTGACACTCAACGACAGGAACCATGTATTAAATGGATCCGAGTCAGTTGAGTATATAAACAATTCTCCTGATACTCTCATGTTCCTGTATTTTCATCTCTGGCCGAATGCATATTCAAATAATAATACGGCATTAGCCAGACAGGTTTTCAGTATGAAGGGAAAGGGAAAACTATTCAAAGACGAGGAGCTGAAAGGATATATTGATTCGCTCGATTTCGTAGCGGACAGCAATCAGGTTCAGTGGGACCAGCTGCAGGGATCGGCTGATATTTGCAGGATCATTCTTAATAAGCCTCTTAAACCTGGCGACACCGTACTTATAACAACACCCTTTCACGTTAAAATTCCGAAAGGAGTCACTTCAAGGCTGGGTCATATAGGTGAATCATACCAGATTTCTCAATGGTATCCCAAACCTGCAGTTTATGACAGATCAGGCTGGCATCAGATGCCATACCTCGATCAGGCTGAGTTCTATTCCGAATTCGGCAGATTTGAGGTAAGTATCACTTTGCCTGCGAATTATATTGTTGGCGCCACAGGAAACCTTCAGAATGAAGAGGAGAAGAGGTTTCTTGATATCCAGGCTTCAGATTCCGTATCAAAGAAAGCCATTTATTTCAGGGATTCTGATTTTCCCCCCTCCTCAAAGGAGATGAAAACTTTGACCTATACAGAGAATAATATACATGATTTCGCGTGGTTTGCCGATAAAAGATTCCATGTTTTGAAAGGAAGTGTTCATCTACCCGATTCTGAAAGAGAAGTAACCACCTGGGTAATGTTCACAAATAAGGAAGCTTATCTCTGGTGGAATGCTATTTCATACGTAAACAGTGCTGTCAGCTATTTTTCAAAATGTATAGGTGATTATCCTTATAACGTTTTTACCGCAGTTCAGAGTCCTCTGAATTCAGGTGCGGGGATGGAATATCCCGGTCTTACTGTCATCGGACTTGCAGGCGATCCTTACATGCTGGATCAGGTGATAGCTCACGAAATTTGCCACAGCTGGTTTTACAGTGCTATCGGCTCCGATGAGCGAAGATTCCCTTTCATGGATGAAAGCGTAGCCACTTACTATGAATCAAGATATCTGAATGAGAAATACCCGGATAAGAAACTTTGGGAACTGAGCTTCAGGAACAGAAAACTGGCCAGGTTCCTTAAGATTGATAAAATACCGGTACAAAGAATTCAGGAGATGGAATGGCTTGTCCCGGCCCGACGAAACCAGGAACGGCCTATAGATCTGGCAGCTACCGATTATAACTACGATAATTACGGCAGTATAATTTATTATAAAGCAGCACAGGGTTTCAATTATCTGAGGGCTTATCTGGGGGATTCACTTTTTGATGCCATCATGCACGACTACTATAAAAAATGGAAAAACAAACATCCGCAACCTGAAGACCTGAGGGCGGTCTTTGAATCAAATACCACAAAAGATCTTGCATGGTTCTTTGATGATTTCCTGGGAACGACAAAACGGCTCGATTATAAAATAGTACGCTCTGAAAACAGGAGATTGCTTATTAAAAACAAAGGTGAGCTTAATGGTCCCCTTAGTATAAAGGGAACCAAAGGAGATACAGTCCGTTCAGAACTTTGGGAGGATGGTTTTGAAGGGAAGAAGTGGATTGATGTCCCATGGACAGATAATTCAGAAATATTAATTGATCCGGATCATGCGATGCCGGAATTATTCAGGCTTAACAACAACATCCGTACATCAGGTATCTGGCGAAAAGCTGATCCCTTTCGACTGCGGTTCCTATATACCGTTGAGGAACCAGAAAACAGAACTTTGATTTATTTTCCTGCTTTAAACTGGAACAGGGCCGATGGCCTGATGGCAGGCGTGGCTTTAAACAACGGAACGCTCATCCCTAAGCCAGTAGAGTATTTTCTCATTCCTTTCTATACATTTCGTAATCAGGGACTGACAGGATATGGCAGGATCTCGTTAAATATAACTCCTTATAACAATCCTGTCAGGTTAGCAACATTTACGCTTGAGGGGACGCAATTCGGCGTCCCCGGCAATCAGAACTACCGTAAAGCAAAAATTGGACTGGACCTGTTTTTCAGATCCGGAAATAAAATTAACCCGGTCAATCATAAGGTCTTTGGGTATTTTATGACTGCTTCGGACCTGGCCCGGATTGAGCTTCTGATGCCAGCAAAAATGCGTTCATATTTTCAGTTCGGATACAATCTGGAAAGATCCGGAATAGTAAATCCCTTTAATATTTTGGTTTCTTCCGAATCAGGTAAGTCGTTTCAAAAGACATCGCTTGATCTGAACTACATGCTTAGTTATTATGGCAGGAACAATGGTCTTGGGATAAGGTTTTTTGCCGGAGCGATGCTGAAAAATGATTCTGCAAATCCGTTTTATAGTCTCTCTGCAAGCGGAAGGAGCGGCAGTGAACAATATTTATACGAGGGATTGTATCCCGACCGTTTCGGTGAGTTTGCAACAGGTTTCTGGTCGAGACAGATGGATCGTTCCGAAGGAGGATTGGCATCTCCCGTAAATGATGCCCTTGGGTACAGCCGCTGGCTATTATCACTTTCTTTTACAAGCAGTCTGCCTGAAAAAATTTCATGGATCCCCGTCAAACCTTTTTTAAATGTATTGCTTAACGATCATAGCGCCGGAACATCTTATAAATCACCACTTTTTTTTGAGACCGGATTTAAAGCGGGTATATGGAACTTCTTCGAGATTTATTTTCCTCTGCTGGTTTCTGACAATATTGAATCATTAACAGGATCAATCAAAGAAAGGATTCGTTTTGTTTTCCAGCTCGATTTATTAAATCCTCTCAGGCTAAAATAAGGTCTGCACGGTGATCAGGTCTTCTCAATGCTCTCAGGTATTCTTTTGACCAAGTAAATTTTTGTAGAGTTCAAAAATCTTCCGGAATTCTTCTTTTGATTTGCCAAGCTTTATCCTTAGCCGTTTCAGAATATCATATTTGTTTTTTTCTTCTGGCACCGGGCGATTGTCGTTTAAAACCGTAAATTCCTGCCTGAGCTCTTCATTCTGTCTATTACGGTGTTCTTTATTTTCTTTTGTGGTCATTTTATAAAATTATTATGTTCGAAGGGATCTGAATCAACAAAGTTAAATCCGGTGATACCTGAAATAGTTACAGAATTCTGCAAAAAAGTTATATTATTTACGGATTGAAGGTCGCCCGGTCATGCTAATAACGCAGGTATCGTTCATATCTGCAAACAGGTCGACCTGCCGGTCTAATTGCGATGTAGCTGTAAGCATTTACTTAATGAACTCATATTGTATTACAATAAATAATATATGTTATACGATAAATAAATTACCTGTAACGATATCTATTTCAATATAAAAGAGATATAAAGCATACAACAATTATATTTTCAACAGATTTTGACAATTGAAAAATGTCAAAAAAAGAAAGCATAATGGGTCATTCAAAAATATTGAGTGCATTTATAATGAATGGGGAAAAATGTATATAAATGGGAGTCCCCTGGGTGAAGACCGGGTAGGGGATTATTCCATCTGGCAGTAACACTTGGCATATCATTAGAATTAGCAGGCATTTTATTTAAGATCCCCTGACCAACAGGAATATTGATCAATAAACTAAACCATTTATGAATTGTTTACTACATAAATATCTAATTTCGCATCATGATTTTCACTAATGAAAGCAGCAGCAAAGTTCCGGAGAAACAGGTCTCAAATCAGAAGAGTGTTAAAAAGCAATTTCCAGTTACGGGAATGTCATGTGCTTCCTGTTCAATCAATGTTGAATCAACCCTTAATAAACAGCCAGGCGTAGTAAATGCTTCCGTCAACCTGGCTTCCCAGGTTGCAACCCTTGAATTCATTCCTTCTGTTGTCACACCCCAGGATCTTAAGGAGGCAGTTACATCTGTAGGTTATGACCTTATTATTGATGAATCGGAAAATGCAAGGGAAGAACTTGAGAACCTTCAGCAAAAAAGATATAAGTTAATGAAAGAAAGGACGATATGGGCAATCGTCCTGGCAATACCGCTTCTGCTGATAAGCATGGTTTTTATGAATATCCCGTACGCAAGCTATATTATGTGGGCTCTTGCAACACCAATTGTTTTCTGGTCGGGACGGTCTTTTTTTATTAATGCATGGAAGCAGATCCGGCATGGCAACACCACAATGGATACCTTAGTTTCGCTCAGCACCGGAATTGCTTATATTTTTAGTGTATTCAATACACTTCTCCCTGAATTCTGGCACAGCAGAGGCCTTCACGCCCACGTCTATTTTGAAGCTTCCGGAGTTGTTATCGCTCTCGTGCTTCTTGGCCGACTTCTGGAGGAAGGAGCAAAGGCAAACACATCTTCAGCAATAAAAAAACTTATCGGGTTGCAGCCTAAAACCGTTTTTAAGGTTCTGGCATCAGGAGAAACAAGGGAATTTCTAATTTCAAAAGTGAAGCCGGGTGATACAATTCTTGTCAGGCCGGGTGAAAAAATTCCTGTTGACGGTAAAGTTACACAGGGAAGCAGCTATGTCGATGAAAGCATGATAACCGGTGAACCGGTATCTGTTCTGAAGGAGAATGGAACAGAGGTTTTTGCCGGAACAGTGAATCAAAAAGGAAGCTTTCAATTCAGAGCTGAAAAGGTGGGAGCTGAGACTCTTCTCAGCAGTATAATAAGACTTGTTCAGGAAGCCCAGGGCAGTAAAGCTCCTGTGCAGAGACTGGTTGATAAAATTGCAGGAATATTCGTTCCGGTAGTCGTGGGGATTTCAATAATAACAGTAATAATCTGGTCTCTTTTTGGAGGGGAGAACGGTTTTGTCAGGGGACTGCTTTCAATGATCACTGTTCTGGTCATAGCATGCCCGTGTGCACTGGGCCTGGCTACACCGACTGCCATAATGGTCGGGATTGGCAAGGGAGCTGAAAATAATATTCTTATCAAGGATGCTGAGGCGCTCGAGCTTACCCACAAAATGAATGTTCTTGTCCTCGATAAGACAGGTACTGTTACTGAAGGAAAGCCCTCTGTAAAAAGGA
>CAZCQC010000396.1:0-4088 GCA_964500155.1 uncultured Rikenellaceae bacterium
TGGTGGCTTCACGACAAAGCCAGGTGAAAAAGGCATGTCAGTCTTTAACTTCAATGCCAGCAATGGCAAGCTGGAACTCATCACCCAATCAGATGTCGGCCCGAGTCCCTCTTATTTCTGTTATTCCGGGAAAAACAAAATGTTTTACGTATTGAATGAAGTGATGGAATTCAACGGTAAGTTCGGCGGAGGGCTGACTACACTGAAATATGATGACAGAACCAATCTGTTTGAAAAGAAGAATGAAATACTTATCCCTTATGGCGGCCCATGCTATATCTCATTGTCGGCCGACAGCGGTTACCTGTTTACTGCAAATTACCCTAACGGATCAGTTACAGTAGTGAAGCTAGATGACGGTGGAGTTCCTGAAACCATAACAGATACAATTTTATACGTCAGGGAAGAGCCCGACAGATCGCATGCACATATGATCCTGCACGACCCGGCAGGGAAATATGTGTATGTCACCGACCTAGGACTTGACAGGGTTGTCGTTTATGAATTCGATACTAAAAGCGGAAAGCTAATTCAGCTTGAAAAAGGCATTGCGCCTTTTCCCCTTAAGTCGGGTCCACGCCATTTTACATTTAATTCTGATGGTACAAAACTCTATGTTATAAATGAGCTTGGCTCCACTTTGTCGGTATTCAATGTTAATGACAAACAAGGACTTACGCTTCTACAGACTTTGCCGACTACCAGGGAGGGTTATATGGAAAATAACTATTGTGCCGATATACATATGAGTAACGATGGAAAATTTCTGTATGGCTCCAACCGGGGCGAGAATACAATAGTAACCTTCATTGTGGGGAATGACGGCCTATTAAGCCTGGCAGGTCATACAACCTGCGGAGGTAATTGGCCGAGGAACTTTGTGATCGATCCTACGGGAAGATTTATCCTTGTCGGTAACCAGAAATCAAGTTATATTTCGGTTTTCAGGATTGACAGGAAAACCGGGTTGCCTTCAATCGCCATCGATTCAGCAAGGGTAAAAATGCCTGCCTGCCTGAAATTCTTTTAAATATTTTTCGTAACATTAATACCTGAAAAACATTTGTTCTGATGAACCGCAGTACATTGATCCAAAACTTGCTGGATGATCCTCAGAAGCAGTTTGACATATTAGTCATCGGGGGCGGGGCAACAGGGTTGGGAATTGCGCTTGATGCTGTAACCCGTGGTTATAAAACGATTTTATTCGAACAATCAGATTTTGCTAAAGGGACATCATCGAGGAGCACGAAACTGGTTCATGGCGGTGTCAGGTATATGGCTCAGGGTGATATCCTGCTGGTTATTGAAGCGCTCCATGAACGCGGACTGATGCTGAAAAACGCTCCTCATCTAACAGCCAACCAGGAATTTATAATACCGGTTTATACATTTTGGGATGTCTTCCTATACACTGTCGGACTGAAATTTTATGATCTGCTTGCAGGAAGGCTGAGCATGGGTAAATCATATTTCATTAACCGTTCCAGGGCTCTCAAGCGCCTTCCTCTTCTCAAGTCTGAAGGATTAAAGGGTGGAATTGTTTACCACGATGGTCAGTTTGATGATTCCAGAATGGCAGTTGCACTTGCCTCTGCCTGTGTGGAAAACGGGGGAACGGTATTGAATTACTTCAGGGTTAACACCCTTCTGAAAGACGATAAGGGCAAAATCACCGGCATTAAAGCTAAGGATATTGAAACGGGGAAGGAGTATTCAATAAATAGCAGGCTTGTCATAAATGCAACCGGGATCTTTGCTGACGAGATCCACAAAATGGATGATCCTTCATCAAAACCGACTATCCGTCCAAGCCAGGGAGTGCATGTTGTCATCGACCACTCATTTTTGCAGAGCAGTTCAGCCATAATGATTCCAAAGACCGATGATGGGCGTGTACTTTTTGCTATACCTTGGTACGGTAAGGTTGTTGTCGGGACAACCGATACTCCCCTTGAAACAATTACTCTCGAACCAAGAGCGCTTGATGAGGAGATTGATTTTATTCTTAATACAGCGGGGAATTACCTTACAAACCCTCCGAAAAGAGAAGATCTAAAATGCATATTCGCAGGATTAAGGCCGCTTGCTGCAAATCCTGATAATCCCGAAGCAACCAAAGAGGTATCAAGAAGACATAAGATAACACTTTCCCGCTCCGGACTTCTTTCAATAATTGGTGGTAAGTGGACATCATACAGACGAATGGCTGAAGAAACAATTGACAAAGGTATTAATGCGGGAATTATTGAGAATAAGAAGTGCATTACACGAAATTTCAGTTTTAATGCAAACGGCAAACCTGTTGAATCGGATCGTTTAAGGATTTACGGGAACCAGGCCTCAGAAATTGAAATGATGATAAGAGAACAACCTGTTCTCGGAGAACTTATCCATCAGAAGCTACCATATACGAAAGCTGAAATAGTATGGATATGCAGGAACGAGATGCCACGAACGCTCGAGGATATGCTAGCCCGCAGGACAAGATCTCTTTTCCTTGATGCCAGAGCCAGTGCTGAAGCAGGTCCGGTCGTGGCAGAACTGATGGCAAAAGAGCTTGGTTTCAGCAGCTCATGGCAGGAAAGTGAGATTTCCCGATTCAAAAACCTGGCAATTAACTACACATAATACACAATACATAGCACATTAATATATGGATCAATTTATTCTCGCATTAGACCAGGGAACCACCAGTTCCCGTGCAATACTTTTTAACCATTCCGGATTACCTGTAGCCACGGCTCAGAAGGAATTCACACAGATCTATCCCAGACCGGGATGGGTAGAACATGATCCTGAGGAGATTTGGTCGACCCAGATAGGTGTAGCAACTGAGGTCCTGGCAAAGGCCGGACTGAAAAGCACCGATATAGCAGGGATAGGAATAACGAATCAGAGGGAGACAACAATAGTATGGGACAGGGTAACTGGCAAGCCTGTCTATAATGCTATCGTATGGCAGGACAGAAGGACAGCTGAATTCTGTGACAAACTGAAATCTGAAAAAACCGACCGGACGATCCTGAATAAGACAGGATTAATTGTTGATGCTTATTTTTCAGCGACAAAAGTTCGCTGGATCCTTGAGAATGTCAAGGGTGCCAGGCAGCTTGCTGAAAAGGGTCAGCTGGCATTTGGCACTGTCGACTCATGGCTTATCTGGAACCTTACACGCGGGAGGCTTCATATAACAGATGTCTCGAATGCATCACGGACAATGTTATACAACATACATACACTTGCATGGGATAAGGAACTGCTTAAAATATTTGATGTTCCTGAAAGCATGCTCCCGGATGTCAGATCATCAAGTGAAGTTTATGGTCATACTGTCGGGCAGTTTTCAACAGAGATTCCGGTAGCAGGTATTGCCGGGGATCAGCAGGCGGCACTTTTCGGACAGATGTGCATTGAACCGGGCATGGTTAAGAATACATATGGGACCGGCTGCTTCATGATGATGAATATCGGCAGCAAACCGATTGAATCAAAGAGCGGGCTTCTTACCACCGTTGCCTGGAAAATCGGAAATGAAACCCGGTATGCTCTGGAAGGCAGTATTTTCATTGCCGGTGCGGTTGTTCAATGGCTTCGCGACGGATTGGGGATAATAGCAAAATCGGATGATGTTGAGGCACTTGCTGCTCAGGTAAATGACTGTGACGGAGTCTATTTTGTTCCGGCTTTTGCAGGACTAGGTGCTCCTTACTGGAATCAGCATGCACGAGGTACTATTGTCGGTATCACACGTGGATCGACATCCGCCCATATTGCTCGAGCGGCACTTGACAGTATCGCCTTCCAGACACTGGAAGTCCTTCAGGCAATGGAGAAAGATTCAGGAATTGAAATAAAAGAGCTGCGTGTTGACGGAGGTGCAACAGTTAACAATAACCTGATGCAGTTCCAATCCGATCTTCTTCAGGCTAGTGTCATCAGGCCGAAAATTACTGAGACGACCGCACTGGGCGCAGCCTATCTTGCCGGACTGGCCGTCAGTTACTGGAAAAACATTGATGAAATAGCCAAACAATGGCAGATTGATAAAACATTTGTACCTGTGATGGCTACTGAAAAAACAGAAT
>CAZCQC010000397.1:0-9698 GCA_964500155.1 uncultured Rikenellaceae bacterium
CAGGAGACGCATGGTTCACCGGTTAGCTTTTCATGTATGCATACAACAGGATAGTTATCACTGGCTGGAGAAAAAAAGCCGGAGTAAGCAAAAACAAGCATGATTACTCCGGTGAAGATCAAATTTACCTGAAGGTATGGCTCTCTTCTGAATCTCTCCTTCAGCTCAGAAAAGGAATTATTTGTACTTATCCAGGCTGTCATTGATACCGGTATTGGCTTTCTCAAGCTCTTCAAGCTCCTGATGACGATTCTGCTTACCGGCGCTGGCTTTTATTTCCACCGAATCTCCGTCGGCGTTAATTTTAATTGAGACATTTGCATCTTCGAGTTCATCAAGAACATTTCTCTGGACATCATTGATAACATTCTCAATATTGCCTCCCCATTCTTTCTGAAATTTATCCCCGATCTTTCCTGCAACAAATATCTGCGAAAATGAAATAAGTGTTGCAACAACTCCAATAATCAGTCCTGCGACCAGTATCCCACGGGGCGAATCCTTCCTCGAAGCCTGCGATAATCCTATTGAAGCCAGTACTATTGCAATTATTCCCGGGATCATAGCTATAATGCCCACGCATGGGATTACTGCAAGCACAAATGTTACTATCGCCGTAATGAGAGCTGCTATACCGAGGCTTTGTCCTCCTGGCTGCCCTGGAGTCTGACCCGAAAGTGGTGGCTGGCTTTGTCCTGTGTTGGTTGTAAAATCTTCCATGACATTTATTTGTTTTCGTTAATTTTCATTCCCTGTCAGAATATTTAACATATCCTGCTCTAAAGACGTCACAGGATTTTCAATGATGCGTCCGGTTTCAACTTTATTCTTCATAAAAATAAAAGTCGGTACCCTCTCGATCCCAAGAGTATCATACCCTCCAATCGGTGCTATCTTGGTATTGTCAACTCCAACGAAAATCACCTTTTCGGATGGAAATTGCAAAAGATCAATGACTTTCATGAAGCGGGGCACTTCCCTCCTGCTGTCAGGACACCATGTGCCAAGAACAATCCTGATCGAAAGATCATCTTTGTCCAGCAGGGCTAATTTCCCGATGACCTCCATGACAGGCTGATATTCACTGAAGCCCTTCCGGAACCATTCTGAATGAGGAGGGTTTGAAAACTGCAAAGGATTTATATAACCCAGCAACCATGTGACAGGATCAGCATAATTTGTGCCTGCCTGTTTTTCAGCTGTTTGTTCGCCCGAGCTTCTATATTCCGTAACAGGTTTGCCTGTTTTGCAACCGGTCAGGATCATTGTGAATAAAATAACAGCTGTCAGATATCTTTTCATTATCCGATTTTTTTCAATCTTCTTCAATCTATTTCGATCTATTTCTTTAAACCTGTTTTCACCTGGTTTTTGCCCAATTTAATACTTTTTTGTTAAAATGTATTCAGGAGGATTTCAAGAATCTGTTTTGCTGCTTTTGTCACCGGGGTCCCGGGTCCGAAAATTGCAGCAACTCCTTTTTCATAGAGGAACTTATAATCCTGGGGAGGGATCACACCTCCTGCAATAACCAGGATATCCTCTCTTCCCAGCTTACTTAGTTCATCCATCACCTGGGGAATAAGAGTTTTATGGCCGGCAGCAAGGCTTGAAATCCCAAGCACATGCACGTCATTTTCCACTGCCTGCTTAGCTGCTTCTGCCGGAGTCTGGAACAATGGTCCGATATCCACATCAAAACCGATATCGGCATATCCTGTTGAAACAACTTTGGCACCTCTGTCATGGCCATCCTGGCCAATCTTGGCTATCATAATCCTTGGCTGACGTCCCTCTTTCTCAGCAAATCTGGTTGCCATTGCCCTGGCTTCTTCAAACTCATTGTTTGATTTGTACGACGATGAATAGGCTCCTGAAATTGTACGTATCACTGCTTTGTACCTCCCGACTATTTTTTCACATGCATAAGATATCTCTCCAAGGCTCGCTCTTTTAGCAGCAGCTTCAACTGCCAGTTCAAGAAGATTTCCCTCTCCCGAGATCACACATTTTGTTATTGCTTCCAGGGCTGCATGGCATTCTGCTTCATTTCTCCCGTCCTTCAGCTGTGCAAGTCTTTGAATCTGGGAATCCCTGACGGCACTGTTATCCACCTCCAGTATCTCGAGCGGTTCTTCCTTTTCAAGCCTGAACTTATTTGTTCCGACAATGGTCTGAAGACCCGAGTCGATCCTTGCCTGGGCTCTCGCAGCAGCCTCCTCAATCCTCATCTTCGGGAGACCCGACTCGATGGCCTTTGCCATCCCTCCAAGGTTTTCAATCTCATCAATAAGTTCCCAGGCATGATGAGCAATTTCATGTGTCAGGCTTTCAACATAATATGAACCTGCCCACGGATCAATTGATTTACAGATATTTGTTCCCTCCTGAAGATAGATCTGAGTATTCCTTGCAATACCGGCAGAAAAATCTGTCGGAAGTGCCAGGGCTTCATCAAGGGCATTTGTGTGAAGGCTCTGGGTATGGCCCATGGCAGCAGCCATTGCTTCAATTGTTGTACGCCCGATATTGTTGAACGGATCCTGTTCGGTAAGGCTCCATCCTGATGTCTGGCAATGAGTCCTTAAAGCAAGGGATTTGGGATTCTTCGGATTGAAACTACTTACTATCTTTGCCCAAAGCATCCTGGCTGCCCTCATTTTGGCTATCTCCATGAAATGGTTCATTCCAATACCCCAGAAAAATGAGAGCCTTGGTGCAAAATCATCAATATCGAGACCTGCACCAATCCCGGCCCTAAGATATTCCAGTCCGTCGGCCAGGGTATATGCAAGCTCAATGTCGCAAGTCGCTCCCGCCTCCTGCATATGATAGCCTGAAATGCTTATTGAGTTGAACTTTGGCATTCTGGCTGAGGTGTATCTGAAAATATCAGCAATGATCCGCATTGAGAATTCAGGCGGATATATATAGGTGTTCCTTACCATGAACTCCTTCAGGATATCGTTCTGGATAGTCCCTGAGAGCTCCTCAGGTTTTGCTCCCTGCTCAAGTGCAGCAACTATATAAAATGCAAGTATCGGGAGGACTGCCCCGTTCATGGTCATTGAGACAGACATTTTATTGAGAGGAATGCTGTCAAAAAGGAGTTTCATATCAAGAATTGAATCAACAGCCACACCTGCCTTGCCGACATCACCGGCAACCCGTTCATGATCAGAATCATACCCACGGTGAGTCGGAAGGTCGAAGGCGACTGACAACCCTTTCTGACCTGCAGCAAGGTTCCTCCTGTAAAATGCATTCGACTCCTCGGCTGTCGAAAAGCCAGCATATTGCCTTATGGTCCATGGTTGGAAAGTATACATCCCTGAATAGGGACCTCTCAGGAAGGGAGGCATTCCCGCAGCATAGTCAAGATGCTCCATGCCGTCAAGGTCATCCTTTCCATATAAGTTCTTTACAGGGATATTCTCAGGTGTCATCCATGGCCCGCTCCCTTCACCAATTGCATGAATATCAACTTTCCCAAGGTCTTTTGCGATAAAATCGCTATATCTGAATTCCGGTCTCATAAACTCCTGTTTATTCCTTCGTTGGCAGTCCTTTAATTCTTTCCCTTACAAAACCTGAATTAAGCGCTGATATAAACCCTCCCATGTTTTCGATTTCGACAAACAATTTCCACGAATTTTCAGCGATCAGCGCTGTCAGATTCTCAATATAATAGGATCCTGCCGAAGGATCTGCAACTTTGTCAAACCAGGCTTCTTCTCTTAGAATCAGCTGTTGGTTCCTTGCTATTCTTTCAGAGAATTCATCAGGCGAACCACCGGTAATATCAAATGGATTTATGGTAAGAGAATCTGTTCCACCAAGCACGGCCGACATTGCTTCGGTCTGTGTCCGGAGCATATTGATATAAGGATCGGTTACAGAATCATTCCACACTTTTGTAACAGAATGAATTTCCATCCTGAATTTGTTTTTGTCCGAAGCATTATATGCATCCGCGACCAGAGCCCATATTATCCTTGCTGCTCTGAGCTTTGCTATCTCCATAAAATAATCTGTCCCTGTACCAAAGCTGAAACGCATCTTTGATGCTGCATCGACAGCACTGATACCCCTGTCGGTAAGCTGCGAAAGATATTCTGTTGCCATCGAGATACTGAATGCCAGTTCATTTACAGCTCCTGAACCGGCATTTGTGAAGTGTGAACCATTGATCTGCATGTTTCGGTAATCAGGCAGAAGTGAACTCTCTTTTGTAAGGGAAGCAAGATAATCAAAACCTGCTCCAACCGGAATACAAAGAGTTCCGTTCATCATCAGCCTGCCCAGAGGATCAGCTTCGACAGCTCCGCGTAATGATGATCTGTCCTTTCCGTTTTTCCCGAAAATATTTATCAGGTTAGAGATGATCTCTCTTGCCTTGCCGTCGGAAAAAAAATTGATCTCTGAACCGGCAGGATCTATGCCGTCAACCAGCAGTTCTAAATTCTTCTCATTTATCGATTCCGGATCTTCCAGGATAAATCCAATGGAATCAACACCTTTCATGAGTATTTCAAGGGCTTTCTTATTAGCGGCAGAATAATCGGAGACCTTAATATTTTGTCGAATGAGCCATTGGTTCGCAGTTGCGTAAACCCCTCTGTCCGCCGGTTGGCGGACATCTCCCCTTAAGAATAATGGGAGAAAAGAATCGAGATGATTTAATTTTTCAAGATCTTCGCGCCGATAAAAAGGCATAACATCGAATCCTTCATCGGTTCTCCATACGAGCCTTTTATTAAAATCAGCTCCCTTAAGATCGGCGTTGATCCTTTCCATCCATTCCTTCGTTGTTACCGGAGGAAATTGTTCAAATAGTGTTTTCTGCATCAAACCAGATTAAATTTTAATTTTCTCCAAATTTTTCCGCCCCCAACCCCCTAAAGGGGGCTTTAAAATTGAGAGTAGTAATAAGTCCCCTTTAGGGGATTTAGGGGCCTACTACTTTCCTGCAAACTCCATCAAAAATGATTTAATGAATGCATTCAGATCCCCGTCAAGTACTGCAAGAACATTCCCCGATTCGTGGCTGGTCCTGTGGTCCTTGACCATCTTGTAGGGATGAAGCGTATAGGAGCGAATCTGTGATCCCCATTCAATTTTTTTCTTTTCACCTTCAATCTTCGCCTGTTCTTCCCTTTGTTTTCTCAATTCAAGCTCATATAGCTGTGATTTGAGGATCCTCATAGCATTCTCCTTATTATTGAGCTGCGAACGTGTCTCCTGGTTTTCTATTACAATCCCTGTGGGATGATGCCTCAACCTGACTGCAGTTTCAACTTTATTTACATTTTGTCCACCTGCTCCGCTCGACCGGTAAGTCTCCCATGAAATATCAGCAGGATTGACTTCAATTTCAATGTTATTATCGACCAGCGGAGAAATAAAAACGGAAGCAAACGTCGTCTGACGCTTTCCCTGGGAGTTGAACGGAGATATTCTTACAAGCCTGTGGACTCCGTTTTCACTCTTAAGATAACCATATGCTCTCTCACCGTCAACTTCAAGTGTTACCGATTTTATGCCAACCTCATCACCAGGCTGAAAATCAAGTTCCTTAACCCGGTAATTATTTCTTTCTGCCCATCGAAGATACATCCGCATAAGCATCGATGCCCAGTCGTTACTTTCGGTTCCTCCAGCCCCTGAATTTATTTTAAGGATTGCCCCGAGCTGGTCCTCTTCTTTCTGGAGCATATTTCTTACTTCAAGATCCTCGATCATCGATAAACATGTATCATATTGCTTATCAACATCTTCCTCTGATGCTTCACCTTCTTTGTAAAAATCAAAGATTACCTGCAAGTCCTCAAAGCCCTGATCGACCTTGCTGAATTCTGCAGTCCAGCTTTTAACCTGTGATATTTCTCTTAGTAGTTCTTCTGCCGATTTCGGATCGTTCCAGAAATCTGACTTCTGGGTCAGCAGTTCTTTAGCTTTGATCTCTATAATCTTACCATCAATGTCAAAGATACCTCCTCAACGCATCGCGGCGTTCCGACAAACTCTTTATCTGCTCGGTAGTTATCATGAAAAATAAATTTGCTGCAAATTTAATCTTAATTTGTTTACTTACCTTTAGTGTCATTCAATAAGTGCCGGATGTTAAGGTCGTTTTTATATCATAACCTAACCGAGGCCGGTTGCGATGAAGCCGGACGTGGTTGTCTGGCAGGACCTGTGGTGGCTGCTGCTGTGATACTTCCGAAAAATTTTAAGCATCCGGTACTGAATGATTCAAAAAAGCTTTCAGCAAAGCAGCGGATGGAGCTTAAGGATGAGATAATCAATTCAGCCATTGCCTGGAAGGTTGCATTTATCGATAGTAACGAAATTGATGAGATGAACATCCTTAGGGCTTCGATTAAGGCAATGCATCTAGCTGTCGAGGGCCTAAAAAAAAAGCCTCAGTTCCTCCTTATTGACGGGAACAGGTTTATCCCGTACAAAGAGATAAAATATAAAACGATTGTAAAGGGTGATGGATTGTATTTTTCAATTGCGGCTGCATCAGTTCTGGCAAAAACATTTCGTGATGAATACATGGAAAAGATCCATAATGAATATCCGGTTTATGGCTGGAACAGGAACAAGGGCTACCCTACAACTTTTCACCGCGAAGCATTGCTTAAGTACGGCATCTCTCCATATCACAGGAAATCTTTTAGCTTATTTAATACACAATTGAAAATTGATTTCTGATATTGAGTTTGTATCAATAGCTATTTTCTAAATCCTCCCCTGGGGCTGTATCAAAAGTCCACCACCTCCCCCCGCCAGCTGTCGGGGTACTCCTCCTCAGGGAGGAGGTGAAATTTAATACATTCCTTATCTTTACTTTCCCCTCCGTGCAAGGAGGGGTGTCCGCCGGCTGGCGGACGGGGTGGTTTAGCTTACTTTTTCAATAGTACCAAACTGGCTACTTTAGTATTTTAAATTTTAAGGTTATCTTTGACGATTATTTTTCATAAAATCCCAAAAAAAATACATCATGAAAAAAATTATTTCACTTTTAATAATTCTTGCTGCCTGCCTGGGTCTAAAAGCAACTCCGCCCGACGAAGGAATGTGGGTTCTGCCACTTATCGAAAGGCTCAATATCGGCAAAATGACGGAGCTTGGACTTAAGCTCTCAGCTGAAGACATTTACAGTCTGAACAAAGCCTGCATTAAAGATGCTGTTGTTTCAATCGGAGGATGTACTGCCGAAATTGTATCCTCCCAGGGATTGCTTCTCACAAATCATCATTGCGGTTATGGCCGTATTCAGTCCCATAGTACCGTCGAACATGATTACCTTAAGGATGGTTTCTGGGCAATGACAAAGGAAGATGAACTTCCAAATCCGGGAATGTATGCAAGCTTTCTGATCAGAATTGAAGATGTAAGCGAACAGATATTCGCAAATGTCAAGGCCGGAATGAGCGAACAGGAAAGAAGTTCAGCAATTAATGAAGCACGTACGGCAATTGAAACTAAAGCGGCACAGGGAACAAACTACAGGGCCACAGTAACAGATTTCTATGGAGGTAATTATTTCTACCTCCTGGTTTATGAAAGATATAACGACGTAAGACTTGTGGGTGCACCTCCGTCATCGATAGGAAAATTCGGCTTTGACACCGACAACTGGGAATGGCCGCGTCATACTGGCGATTTCAGCGTTTTCAGAGTTTACTCCGGCCCTGACGGTAAGCCAGCCCCCTTCTCAACCGAAAATATTCCGCTTAAGCCAAAATACTGGCTTCCGGTCTCAATCAAGGATCTTAATAAAGGAGATTATGCAATGATATTAGGCTATCCCGGGAGAACTCAACGATATGCAACATCTTTTGAGGTTGATGAACTGCTGAAGATCACCAATCCAAACAGAATAAAGATCCGCGGAACCCGTCAGGAGATACTGATGGCCGACATGCAGGCTGATCAAAAAGTCAATATTCAGTATGCTTCAAAATATTCCGGATCATCCAATTACTGGAAATACTCAATTGGCCAGAATAACCAGCTTAAGAATCTGAAAGTTCCAGATAAAAAACAGCAGATTGAAAATCAATTTAATACTTGGGTTGCAACAGATCCTGACCGTAAGGCAAAATACGGGGAAGCTTTGAATATGATCCGTACATCGATCGAAGGAAGGGCAGAATATCAGAATGCTCAGCAGTATATAAGTGAGTGCTTCAACCAGGGTTGTGAGATCCTGAGCCTGAACATGGTAGCTTCAGCATTGATAAACGGGCTGAAAGAAGGCGATGCAGGGAAGATCACGGATCTTACCAACAGGATGAAGAATTTTATTGGTTCATTTTATAAGGATTATAACCCACCGACCGATCAGAAGGCAATGAAAGCAATGCTGAAGATGTTCAGGGCTGATGTTCCTGTTAAATTTCATCCTGACTTTTTTGTTAATATCGTCGATAAAAAATTCAAGGGCAGCATCGACAGGTATGTCGATGACCTGTTTGCCAGATCTGTATTTTCAAGCGAAACAAAACTCTCGGCTTTCCTTAATAAGCCTGTTTTGAAAATACTTGAGAGTGATCCGGTTTACCTGGCAGCCAGCTCGATAAGCAAAACAAGCACTGAAGTATCGAAAAATCTCAGCCAGTTTGATGCCGGCCTTACAACCGGACGCAGATTGTGGATCGCAGCTTTGAAAGAAATGACTCCTGACAAGACTTTATATCCGGATGCAAATTCCACCATGCGACTTACTTATGGTACAATTCAGGATTATGACCCGAAAGATGCTGTTACATATAAATATTATACAACCCTGCAGGGTGTTGTTGATAAGTACAAACCTGGTGATTATGAGTTCGATCTCCCACAACGGCTTATCGACCTGAACAATAAGAAAGAATTCGGAAGATATGCTTCTCCAAAAGGCTTTATGCCAGTCTGCTTCCTCACAACCAACGATATTACTGGAGGGAACTCCGGTAGCCCGGTTATGAATGGCAACGGTGAGCTGATTGGTCTGGCTTTTGACGGTAACTGGGAAGCAATGAGCGGTGACATAGCGTACGAGACAGAATTGCAGAGAACAATAGTTGTTGATATCAGGTATGTACTCTGGATAATGGATGTATATGCCGGGGCAGGGCACCTGGTTAACGAAATGACAATTGTAAAATAAAACCTCATCCCTCTCACCCCCTTCTCCTGAAAGAGAAGGGGGAACTAATTAATAATCATGAGTAAGTCCTTCTCCTTCAGGAGAGGGATTTAGGGTGAGGTTAATTGACAGGGGGATGGGTTGGGGAGAGGCCGTTTAAAAATTTCTACCTATGAATCTGGACTTAAGGGAGATACTAGCAGCTTTTATGGTCCTCTTTGCCATAATTGATATCACAGGATCTATCCCGATAATAATCGATATCAAATCCAAAACAGGCGATGTACATCCTCTGAAAGTGACCATTGTTTCTTTCCTGATATTTCTTGCATTTTTATTTATAGGGAGTCCCTTGCTTGGAATTTTTGGAGTCGATGTATCATCATTTGCAATAGCAGGTTCTTTCATCATTTTTCTGATAGCAATGGAAATGATCCTTGGTATCGAACTCTTTAAACAGGAAGCGCAGGGGAGCGGTGCAGTATTCCCGATAGCATTCCCCCTGATAGCCGGTGCAGGTTCAATCACTACTATACTTTCGCTGAAAGCTGAATAT
>CAZCQC010000398.1:0-5465 GCA_964500155.1 uncultured Rikenellaceae bacterium
CGGAAATTTATTGTATTTCAGCTCAAAATTCTGAAATCTTGCTAGGGCATTCTGTCTTATCTCATCACCTATGACCTCAGCTCGTATATTTCTGGCAATATATATTTCAAGGTACCTGTAAATGCCTATATATCCGAACGCGTCAAGATCGTCAGCAACCATAAGTAGTTGCAGTATCTCATTATTATTAAACTCCTGAGTTTTGTATTCTTTATCATCATGATATTCAACGGCATCCAATACATCAACGAAATTTAATTCGCTGAGGTTATTTATATGCAGAAATAATTTGCAAAGTTCCCTGCTATGAATGCCATGGCGGACATTTGGATCAACCGACATTCCAAGATCGTGCATATAACATGAGATCAGCAGCTTTTGGAGAAATAACAGTGTGATATTTTTATTTTCCGGTTTATTCTTTTCAATGAGTTCTTTAGCGTATTGCCAAACTCTCCGGTGATGACTTATATTGTGTGAAAAAAGAAGGGTATTTCCCCACTTTTCTATGAAAAACTCTTCAAGGATCTGTAAGTACTTTTCTTCTGCAGATACAATTTTTTGTTCCAGACTCATTTTTCTAAAAATAAAAAAAGCAAAAGACCAAGCCTTTTGCTTCTGTACAGGCCTATGATATCTATTCCTATTTGATCATACTTTCAGCCATATCGAGGATAGTCGTATCATCAAAAGTTACTATTCCGCCGCCCGGTCCCTGTTCAAGATGTATACCAATGCTTTGTCCCTTGTCAAAATTTGTTCCTCCGAAGTAGTTTCTGACTGTCTCTTCATTAAGATCAAGCTTGTCAGCAATCTTTCTCATACTTCCGGAGGGTAATTGGTCTTTGATCTTCCGGAGCTCATTGAATGTGATTGTTTTTGCCATGATATCATTATTTAGTTAATATCAACAGATTATTTAAATAATCTGTAACAAAGTTAATCATTAATTAACAAACTTAAAACATCATTTTACAAATTTAGGATTTCTCCGATGATAAATACGTAATATCCGCTCAATTGGCTGAAAACTAATTTTTTGTAAAGTTTTTTATTTTGAAATTGGTAGATTGGACTTCCTGCCTGACCTGGAAGCCTTTAAAAGTCACCATCCCGGTACTCTTTTCTCGGTAATCTGTTTTACAGGTCAGTTTATGTTACATCTCCTTAAGGTATTGTAGAAAAAGTGCCATCGCCTCCTTTTTTCTGGTGTCAAGTAAGAAATCGATATTTTCCGTAAGATATTTCCTGAGCTCCTTTCCTGTTATTGATCCGCTGTCGCTGAATCGTTCAGATACTTTATCAATATTGTGAACCCCCAGCGAAAGTGCATTGTTAAACTCTCTTGTAAAGACAGTTGACAGGGGTTTGTTTGCGACCCAGCAGGCAAAAACAAATGGAAGGCCGGTGTATCTTTTCCATTCCTCAGCCAGATCGATTCTGAATTGGAATTGATTTTCGTATTCAAAACATTGATCCCCGATTAATACAACTGCCTCATTGTTCCCGATCGACTTAAAATCAAAACATTCAGATGTCTCAATCCATGTTAGTTCCCTTTGCCAGAATCTACCGGCAATAATCTTCACAAGCCTTACAGATGTCATTGACCTGTAATCAAGAAAAACTTTGTTAACTGCATTAAATGGTGAATTGCTCATAATCTGGACAGTCCGTACCTTTCCGTCGGCTCCAATGCAGTAATCACCTGTAATATGGGCTTCTTTCAGGTCGGGGATTGCTGCAACCGGAATAAGCCCCAGATCAGCCTTTCCGGAAATAAGTTTTGCTGCGCATGCCGATGGATGATCAGTCTCAATTATCGCCCTTTTATCAAAACCACTTTCTGTCAGACCGTAAATAAACGGATAAGTATTTGCATACCTGACCGCTGAAATTCTGATTTTCTCCATCATATGTTTTTTACTGCATCTAAAATAGTATTTTTGTGTACATGATAGAAACAAATGAACAGCTTAAAGTGTAAACAATGGAATTAAATAATCTTACGGCCATTTCCCCACTTGACGGAAGATACAGGCAGAAAGTAGATGAACTGGATAAATACTTTTCCGAATTTGGTCTTATCCAATACCGTCTGATGGTGGAAGTTGAGTATTTCATAGCACTTTGCGAAATCCCGCTTCCGCAATTGTCTGATTTCGGGAAGGAAAATTTTACGGCTCTTCGCTCAATCTATGAAGATTTTGACATTAAAGAAGCCGAAAAAGTAAAGGAAACTGAAAAAGTTACTAATCATGATGTTAAAGCCGTTGAATACTTTCTGAAAGAAAAATTTTTCCGTTCAGGTTGGGGAAAATGGTCAGAATTCATTCATTTTGGGCTTACATCACAGGATATAAATAACACTGCAATTCCATTATCACTTAAAGATGCACTGACTGATGTTTATTTCCCGCTTTTATTCGAATTAAGAGAAATGCTTGCAGGATTTGCTGAAGAGTGGAAAGACATTCCGATGCTGGCCAGAACTCATGGACAACCTGCTTCACCGACAAGACTGGGAAAAGAGATTTCTGTTTTCATTGCCAGGATAGATGAACAATCCAAATACTTCGGACAGATACCATATTCAGCAAAGTTCGGAGGTGCGACCGGCAACCTTAATGCGCATAAAGTTGCTTACCCCGATATTGACTGGGTCTCCTTCGCCAGTAATTTTGTCAGTGAAGTTCTGGGACTGCAACGTTCTTCACCGACAACCCAGATTGAGCACTACGACAACCTTGCAGCCCTTTTTGATAATCTGCGCAGGATTAATGTTATTCTTCTTGACCTGGCACGGGATATGTGGTATTACATATCAATAGATTATTTCAGGCAGAAAATCAAAAAAGGAGAAATAGGATCATCAGCCATGCCCCATAAAGTGAACCCGATTGATTTTGAGAACAGTGAAGGGAACTTGGGGTATGCTAATGCAATTTTCGATCATATGTCGATGAAACTTCCTGTTTCGAGACTTCAGCGCGACCTTACCGATTCAACCGTTCTTAGGAATATTGGAGTACCGGTGGGTCATACAGTAATAGCTTTTAATTCCATGCTTAAAGGTCTGAATAAGATCGTTGTGAATGAGGACAAGATTAATAGTGACCTTGATAATAACTGGGCTGTAGTCTCAGAAGCATTGCAGACTGTTTTAAGACGTGAAGGTTACCATAAGCCTTATGAAGCTTTGATGGATCTTACACGCACAAACCAGAAAATTACCAAGGAATCGATCACCGGCTTTATTGAAAACCTGGATATAAGTGAAACCCTGAAATCGGAACTTAAAAGGATCACTCCTTTTAATTATACAGGTTTTTAAACATCTTACAGGACTTATGAATAAAGCCAGACTTCTTCTTAAATATCTTGAACCGTATAAATGGTCAGCTGCCAGGAATATATTCTATAATATCCTCAGTGCAATTTTTGCACTTGTCTCCTATACACTTGTAATCCCATTCCTGAAAATTCTCTTTAACCGCATCGAAACAATTACGGATCCAGGTGAGTTTCAGTTTAACCTTGACTATTTTGGAGCTGCCGGCAAATATTATCTATACGCTTTTATTGAAAAGTTCGGTGAAGTCAATGCACTGATGCTTGTATGCCTGATAGTTGTTATTGCCAGCATGCTCAAGAACGGTTTCATTTTTCTTGCCAACAACAGTATGGCATATATCAGAGCCTGTACTGTAAGAGATCTCAGGGAAAAGATGTACCATAAAGTCCTTCGGCTGCCAATCTCATTTTTTACTGATGCAAGGAAAGGAGATGTAATGACCAGGATCTCCAATGATGTCCAGGAGATTGAGGTATCTGTAATGTCTTCCCTTACAATGATGTTCCGCGATCCTCTTTATATTATGATTTTTGTAATATATCTATTTATAACAAGCTATCAGCTCACTCTCTTTGCACTTGTCCTTCTTCCTGTAAGCGGTTGGCTTATTGGCAAAGCGAGCCGTACGCTGAGATCTTCATCGTTTGTTGGCCAGCAGTACCTTGGAAGACTGCTTTCAGTTGTTGAGGAGACTCTTACCGGTCTCAGGATTGTTAAGGGATTCAATGCCGAGAAAAAAATGAAGAAACAGTTTTCGGAGGTAAATGAGCTTTATTCAAAAGTGTTCAAGAGAGTTACACGCAAAGCTTACCTTGCGTCTCCTATAAGCGAATTTCTTTCTACTATTGTCCTGATGATACTAATGTATTTTGGCAGTACCCTTGCCCTTAAGGGAGCGGGTAATATGGGTCAGGAGAAACTGATAGCATTCCTTGTTGTATTCTCCCAGATACTCCAGCCAGCAAAAAATATTACTACAGCCTGGTTCAGTATCCAGAAGGGTATGGCTTCAATCGACAGAATTGATCAGATTCTTGATGCGGAGGAGAAAATAGCAGAAAAAGAAGATGCTATTCCGGTTTCTGAATTCAAGGAATCTATTGAATTTAAAGGGGTATGGTACGGTTATAACAATGATCCGATACTGAAAGATATAAATCTGAAGATACTTAAGGGCCAGACAGTAGCAATTGTTGGCAAATCGGGTGCCGGTAAATCAACACTGGCTGATCTTCTTCCCAGGTTCATGGATGTTGATGAAGGTCAGATCATGGTTGATGGTATTGATATACGGGATCTGAGGATACGCGACCTGAGAAGCATCATGGGAATTGTAAGTCAGCAGTCAATACTGTTCAATACTACTTTTAAAGAGAATATTGCTTTTGGGGTTGACAATCCGGATATGGACAGAGTACTGGAAGCAGCAAGAATAGCCAATGCACATGATTTTATTATGGAGACTGAAAAGGGATATGAGAACAGCGTTGGAGAATCGGGAAACAAGCTGAGTGGAGGGCAGCGCCAGAGAATTAGTATTGCACGAGCCATCATGGCTAATCCGCCTGTGCTTATTCTTGATGAGGCTACTTCGGCACTTGATACAGAATCTGAAAGACTTGTCCAGGATGCCATACTTAAACTCATGAAAAACAGAACCTCAGTTGTGATTGCACATCGTCTGTCAACTATTCAGCATGCCGATCTTATTGTAGTTCTCGACGAAGGAAAAATAGTAGAAACCGGCACACATTCAGAACTGATGAAAAAAAATGAAGGTTATTACCGGAAACTTCATAGTTTTCAGGCAATTTGAGAGCCTTCATACAAAAAGTAAAATGGTGTTATGACAATGCATGGGAAATATATTCATATTACGATATCATTGGTTCTCTTTATGATGTTATACCCTGACCTGACAGGCCAGATTGAGTTTACGTACCAGTCGGATTATTACTATATTAAAGGCAAAGATGCCACATCTCTTCCGGGTACCTGGATGAATCCGGGATATGATTATTCAGGATGGATAAAAGGGAAAGCACCTTTCAGATACGGAAACGGAGCTGGAGGTACCGAGCTTTCAGACATGCAGAACAGCTATACCACT
>CAZCQC010000399.1:0-3504 GCA_964500155.1 uncultured Rikenellaceae bacterium
CCTGTCATGGCTCCCATAACTGTCCCCTGAACTGTTACGTTAACACCCGGGATAGCTCCTTCGCCTTCAGCGGTGACTTTCCCGGTTATGGTTTTTTCCTGTGCAAAGAGAATGCCTGAGGAAAGGACCATACTGAGCAAAAACAGCGTAAAACGCCGTAGTTTTGTAGTAATTTGCATAGTCAATTGTTTTGGTTAAACAGGTTAGTTAAATTGTTTTCTTCTAAAATCAAGCAAATCTGATACTCTAAAAATCAAATATAGAGAAATTAAAATAACATTAAAACAAAATTTATAATTTTTATTTCAAAAACTGCAAAACAGGAATCGGCATTATATGACATAATCGGAGAAATAAAGTCATGAAAATATTGATTATCAGCTAATAAGATCTTAAATCCCTGGTTTTATGATATAAAGCATATCGGGTCTTCATCGTTAGAGTTAAAAACTAACTAAAAAATAACTGGAAATTGCTATATTGCAAACAAGAGAAATATAGATATTAAGGTATAAATAGTTTTTATTTCAGATCCATGAAAATCCTGATCGTCGAGGATGAGACCAAAGTGGCATCATTTATAAAGAAAGGTCTTGAAGAGAGTCAGTATGAGGCAGATATAGCCTATGATAGCGTGTTTGCTGAGAAACTGGCACGTCAATATAAATATGATCTTTTCATACTTGATATTATAATTCCCGGATCGGGTGGCCTTGAGTTGTGTAAAAAGTTCAAGAAGTTCTTCCCGGGTATCCCTGTTCTAATGCTCACCGCACTTGGAACCACTGAGGATAAGCTTGCAGGGTTTGAGGCCGGCACCAATGATTACCTTGTAAAACCATTTGAATTCAGGGAACTGCTCGCAAGGGTAAAGGTTTTGCTGAAAAGTGCCGATCAGCCTCGTGAAACAGCTAACAAACTTTTTGTTGCTGATCTGGAACTTGATCTTGACAGGAAGGCAGCACGAAGAGGAAATTCCTTTATTGACCTGACTGCTAAAGAGTTTTCACTTCTTGAGTATTTTATGAGAAATACCGGCAGGGTTCTTTCGAGAAATGATATTGCCGAAAAGGTGTGGGATGCCAATTTTGACTTCAGCACGAATGTTGTGGATGTCTATGTCAACTTTCTGCGAAAGAAAATTGATAAGGGATTTGACAAAAAGCTGATCCATACAAAGGTTGGATTCGGATATATATTTGGAGATAAAAGTTAGATTTCGGATTGCGGAACTTTGATTTCGGATTTATTTTTATTTCAGATTGCAGATTTGGGATTTCGGATTTGAAATCCGCAATCGTAAATCCGAAATCCGCAATTATCATAATAATAGAAAACCTTAAATTGCGAGCAATATGCAAATCAGGACCAGATTAACATTACAGTTTCTCCTGATCGGAGGATTAATAATGTTAATTGCTTCAATTGCAATTTATTATTTTTCGGCTAATTTCCGTCGTAATGATTTTAATAATCTCCTCAGGTCCAGAACAGTAAGCGTAGCTAAAATTGTACTCGACAGTTATGAATATAATGCAAATCTTATTTTGCGTAGCGGAACCGGATATCCTGCCCGGTTACCTGAAGAGAAATACATGATTCTCAACTTTGACAAGGATACTTTATATACATCCGACAGATTCTGGGAACTAAAAGAAATTGATGACATCATAGGGCAGGTACAATCAGATAAAGAGGTAGTTCGCAGGCAGGATTCATATGAAGTACTGGGTATATCGCATTCAACTGGGTTATACAAATTTGTTGTAATTGGTGCCGCTATTGATAAAGATGGCTTGAAACACATGAAAAAACTCAGGATTATCCTGATTATGGTCTGCCTTTTCAGCCTCATTTCGTTTTTTATAGCGGGGTGGATCTATTCGGGGAGAGCACTGAAACCAATTTCTGATGTGGTAGGTAACGTCGATGATATTACAATTACAAGTCTGAATTTAAGGGTCCCGGAAGGTAATGGCACTGATGAGATCGGTCGGCTTGCCAAAACGTTCAACAAAATGCTTGAACGCCTTGAAACATCTTTTGCAATGCAGAAGAATTTTATTGCCAATGCCTCACATGAACTGAGGACCCCGCTTACTTCCATAAACGGTCAGATCGAGGTTCTGATGATGAAGGACAGGTCGTCTGATGAATATAAAAGTGCGCTCGGGTCCGTGCTTGAAGATATCAAATCATTGATTGACCTGTCGAACAGGCTGCTTCTTATTGCCAGAACTAGCGCAGAAGGTCCTTCCAGTTACAGTACTAAAATAAGATTAGATGATATTATCTGGCAGGCACAGGAGGAAATGAAAAAATTCAATGCTTCTTTTCATATCAATATATCACCTGACAGTTCGGTGACCGATTCGGAGCAGATCGTCGTAGCAGGTGATGAATACCTGCTGAAAACTGCAGTCAGCAACATAATTGAAAATGCATGTAAGTACTCTTCTGATAATAGTGTTGATATTAAATTCGGGAGTACCGACACTTGGGTAAAGGTGGTATTTGAAGACAGAGGTATTGGTATCTCACAGGAGGATATCAAAAAGATCTTCGAACCATTTTACCGGGGTGGCAACACTATTTCATATCCCGGGACCGGTATTGGACTTTCACTTGTAAATCAGATAATTAAAAATCATAACGGCACGATAAATATCTCTTCAAAAATCGGCCAGGGAACTAAAATTACACTGCTGCTCCCCTCAACATCATGAAATTAATACTTTTTTAATTTCGTTTTAATTCCTATTTAACAAGTATTCCCTAAAATTGAGCAGGTTAATTTCTAAGGTAAACAGGTTTGGAACGGATATGCCCCCTTCCCCCTAAAGGGGGTTTAAATTCGTTTATTTAAGAAGTCCCGCCAGCTGGCGGGGATTTAGGGGCGTTATCAAGTGCATGATTAATTTACACTTGCTTTTTGTTTAGATGATATTGATATATTTGGGCCCTTAATCTTAAACCTGTTATGCGACACAATCCATTTATTCCCATTCTATTTTTAGTGATATTGCTTTTTGCCGGTTGCCGTCAGGGAACCAAGAGTGCCTCAGGATCGGCAAAGCAATCTGAGGCTGCTGTTGCAGCTCCGACTGATGACTTTTACCAGGAGATCGGTCAGCAGATCGGACTTGATTTTGTACACTCGATCGGCGATGATGACCTGACCAACATTATTCAATCAGATGGAGGAGGTGCGGCTTTCCTCGACTTTGACCAGGATGGCTATATTGATATATATGTTTGCAGCGGCACCTGGCTTGAGGGTATCAGCAAAAGCGAAAAGCCATCCGAAATGCCGGGAAATCACCTTTACAGGAACAAGGGTGATGGTACATTTGAAGATGTCACGAAGAAAGCAGGTGTGAGCGGATCTTGGTTTAGTATGGGTGCTGTTGCCGGTGATTTCAATAATGACAGTTATCCCGATCTTTTTATAAGCAATTACGGGCCGAATGTCCTTCTGAAAAATAACCGCAACGGGTCATTCAC
>CAZCQC010000400.1:0-8079 GCA_964500155.1 uncultured Rikenellaceae bacterium
CATGAAGATCTCCCACGTTCCCGAACTGAGAACCGGTTGATTCTTACCTGCACCCGATCCGAAAATGGCAAACTGGGTGTCATGTCCGGTTGCGATAACTGGAGTGTGAATTGGTATTGATGTTTCTCCGGCAGCCCTTAATGAAATTTTTCCAACCAAAGATCCTGCTTCTGCCAGGGGACCCATCAATTCTTCAGGTAATCCGGTCCTTCTGAAAATATTTTTCGAGAATTGCCTCAAGGCAAGGCTTGTCATCATCGATGTCCCTGCCATTGTGGTATCATTTAACATTTCACCGGTAAGATAGAATGAGAAAATTGAAGGCATGAAGAGAAACCTATAGCTCTTTTCGATCAGATCAGGCCGGTTCTCTTTAAACCAGATGAGCTTATTTATTGTATTGAAATTGAATGGCAGAACACCATTCTCTTTATAAAGGTCCTCCAGGGCTATATATTTGCCTATATCAGCCATAACCTGCTTTGTCCTTTCACATTGCCATGATATTACAGGATAAAGCATTTGTCCGTCCTTATCGAACAGGGTGCCGTCGACACCGAAGGTTGTAACTGTAACACCCAAAATTTGAGCTGGATTGATCCGGCTGATAATTTTGCGTGACGACAGACACATTTTTTCCCATATTTCCCTGGTATTCCAAATCCTGTATTCAGGATAAAATGGATCAGGATGAGGATTATTTGTGCAAGCCGCGGAAGCAAGGACCTCGCCCCTGCTGTTAATGGCTATTGCCCTTACATTAGTTGCTCCGCAATCAAAGACTATTACTATATCACGAGACATAAATCACATGCCTTTCAGGAATGACATTGAGGCCCCGGCGAACAGCAATCCGAATACATAGATTGTGAGGACAACAATTACCAAAATCCCTATATATGTGAAATAGAGCCTGAGGTTCCTGAAGCCTTTCTGTAACTTCTTTTGATCAAGGTTTTGAATAGCATCTCGTGTATTCCTTGAAAAACGGAAAAGAAAGAATACCGGAAAGAAATAGATGAATCCGATTATAATAAATAAAAGGATCATCAGCGACTCGGGTATTCCAATGTTTGCTTCAGTTGTCTTGAATGTTGAAAGGAAAATACTTGTAGCCAGACCGGCAATGAGAATCAATCCCAGAAAAATAAATCCCAGAACTGCAAGAAATGTGGTCCATTTTCTGGTGGAATTGAGATGATTCAGGATTTCGGGACCCATTTCAATTTTCCTGTCTTCGGATGTTGTTTCCATTTTTGGTGATTTATTTGTGGGACATGCCATGGCATGTCCTTATTTGTATATTGGACCGTAAGTCAGGCATGCTCTGTAATCAGCCCCTTCCTTATCCATTCCGAATGCACTCCAGGAGCTTGGTCTGAAAATCTGAGCTTCAGGGACATTATGCATACAGACCGGGATTCTCAAAATTGAAGCTAAAGTAATAAGATCAGCCCCAATATGCCCGTAACTTGAAGCAGAGTGGTTTGCTCCCCAGTTAGCCATAACTGAATAGACATCCTTAAATGGCCCTGATCCTGTAAGCCTTGGTGCAAACCATGTAGTCGGCCATCCGGGATCTGTTCTGTCGGTAAGTATTTTATTCATTTTTTCGGGAAGATCAACAGTCCATCCTTCGGCAAGCTGCAAAACCGGTCCGATTCCTTTTACCAGGTTTACTCTGGAGATTGTTACAGGCATTACATCTCTTGTCGTGAATTGTGATGAGAAGCCACCTCCCCTGAAATAACCCGTGCTTGCCGGAGACCAGATTGTTGCTTTAAGACATTCGGTGGCATCTTTTCCTGTTATTTCCCAGAACGGCTTGATACATGCTTCTCCTTTTTTTGTCTGCTTCCCTGAAAAATCAAGAGCTGAAGCTCCTGAATTTATAAGATGAATAATCCCATTTGCCGCTAGTCCCTCAGGTTTTATTTTTGTTACTCTTTTTATTGCCTCAGGGCTCCAGTAGGTGCGGATATCAGAGAACATTTGTGCTGTATTGGTAAGGAGATATCCGAATAACATTGGCACACCGTTCATAGCGTCGTTTTCTGTTGCAACCAGGTAGGGCGGCCTTATTCCGTTCCAGTCAAAAGATGAACAGAGGATTGCTTCAAGAAAGTCGCCGTTAGGCATATGATCGGTCCATTGTCGCTGTCCCTGGAACCCGGATAAAAGTGCATTATGCCCATTTGACTCTTCGCCGAATCCGAGTTTTTTTAGCTTCGGATTTCCTACCATCAGGTCACGGGCAATAATGGCCATCTTCACTACTGTCTCCCATTCTTTAGCCTTTTTAACCTTTGAAGATGGTTTTGCATTAAGATCAATCCCTTCCCGGCAATATTTTTTTGTCCAGGCAAGGGCTTTATTGAATTCTTCTTTATCAAAGATTTCCTCAGTCAGTCTTCGGCTGAATTCACTCATGTCGACATATTCATTACGCATTCCAAGGTATTCCTGGAAAAAGTCTTCCCGTATTATCGAGCCTGCAATACCCATGGAGACAGATCCCATTGACAGATATGATTTCCCTTTCATAAACGCTGTGGATAATCCTGCCTTCACAAACCTCAGTATTTTTTCGCTCACATCGCCGGGGATTGATTTATCATCCAGGTCCTGTACATCGCGGCCATAGATTCCGAATGCTGGCAATCCCTTCATGGTATGACCTGCAAGTGCAGCAGCAAGATATACTGCACCCGGCCTTTCGGTTCCGTTAAATCCCCAGATGGCTTTAGGTGTTTCGGAATCCATATCAATAGTCTCACTTCCGTAGCACCAGCATGGTGTAACTGTAAGACTGACTCCGATGCCGGATTTCCGGAATTTTTCTGCAGAAGATGCCGCCTCGGCAACCCCGCCGATACAGGTATCGGAAATTACACATTCAACTGGCTTCCCATCAGGGTATTTAAGGTTCTTACTGATAAGATCAGCTGCAGCCTTTGCCATATTCATCGTCTGGTTTTCAAGAGATTCCCTTACACCTCTTTCACGTCCGTCAATCACCGGTCGAATGCCGACTTTTGGGAAATCACCAATAACGGTCTGGTAATTGTTGTTTACTTTGAAATCGTTCTCAGCCATATTATGTTTTATTTTTTTATTCTAATAAAAATTGTCAGTTAACAAATATAGTTTTTTTTAAGATCAGTGCTCTTTTCTAATATATGTAAAGAGCTGTTTTAAAATTCTTTTTTAACCGCAAAGCACGCTAAGTTATCGCAAAGCACGCTAAGCTATAATATTAACAGTTAGCTCTTTGCGACCTTGGTGTAAAATCTTTGCGACCTTTGCGGTTAATTCTTTGTACTTTTTCAACAACTGCAAACATTAAGGGCAAGTTTTAGTACCTTTGACAATCCATAAATTCATTTATGCAAACGGGGAGAAGATTACCTGGATGGCTTAAAATGCAAAGGGCAAGCGGGGAGAATTATTCCAGGGTAAAAAGGCTGATCGAAAATAATCACCTTCATACAATCTGCACAAGCGGAAACTGTCCGAATATAGGAGAATGCTGGAATGCCGGAACTGCAACTTTTATGATCCTGGGAGACATATGCACCCGTGCATGCAAATTCTGTGCAACTCAATCCGGAAAGCCACTTCCCCCCGATCGGGAAGAACCGTACCGGCTCGCTGAATCGGTCAGGACACTTCAGCTTAAACATTGTGTTATAACATCTGTCGACCGGGATGATCTTCCTGACCGGGGTTCTTCATTCTGGGCTGATACAATAAGAATCATAAAAGAAATAAATCCCGGAATAACAGTTGAAGCTTTAATTCCCGATTTTGACGGCAGGGAAGAAAATATTCAGTGTGTTATTGAAGCGGGACCAGATGTTATTTCCCATAATATTGAAACGGTCCGGCGGTTGACTCCTCTGATCAGGACGAAAGCTAAGTATGAGACAAGCCTGAGTGTCCTGAGATATATTTCGGGGAAGGGGAAGAGGACTAAATCGGGATTTATGGCAGGACTCGGTGAAAATGACTGTGAGGTGAAAGAGACTATACATGATTTATTTGTTTCAGGTTGCACGATACTGACAGTTGGACAATACCTCCAGCCGACACTGAACCATATGAAGGCAGTGAGTTTTATCAGTCCTGAGAAATTTGAGGAATATAGAAGAATGGCGTATGATGAGGGATTTGAAATGGTGGAATGCCATCCTCTGGTTCGCTCATCTTTTCATGCTGAAAAACACATCGGTGTTGGATTAAAATGAGTATATTGTCATAACTAACAGACTTGGCAGAAATTGAGCTATAATGTTTTATATCAAGATATTGGAGTAAGGGATTACAAAGAGGTCTGGGAGATGCAGGAGAAAATCTTCGAAGGGCTTATCGGGAATAAACTGCATAAATATGAGAGTAATTCAGATGAAGAAAATCCTGGCTCCGGAACATTGATTTTTGTAGAACATCCGCATGTTTACACACTTGGTAAAAACGGATCAGAGAACAATTTGCTGATAGATCATATACAGCTTCAGACAAAGGATGCAAAATTTTTCAGGACCGACAGGGGAGGTGACATTACTTATCATGGTCCCGGGCAGATTGTAGGATATCCAATATTTGATCTTGAGATGTTAAGAGTCAGTCTGAAAGAATATATTCACAGGCTTGAAGAAGCTATTATAATGACCGTTTCACATTTTGGCATTTCAGGATCAAGGCTTGATGGGGCAACCGGGGTTTGGCTGGATACTGATAAGAAAAGTAAAGCCCGGAAAATATGTGCAATCGGAGTCAGGGCAAGCAGATATGTTACAATGCATGGATTTGCATTCAATGTAAATACTGACCTGACTTATTTTAATTTTATAAACCCGTGCGGATTCACTGATAAGGGAGTGACATCACTTGAAAAGGAACTTGGTGAAAAACAGGATTTTGAAGCTGTCAAACTGATCGTCAAGAATAACCTTCAGAAAGCTTTTAAACTGAAATGGATTAATTAATAGTAGGATGGATAAGAGATGGGTGATCAAGGAGAAGGGTGATTCAGCAGTTGTTAAGCAACTGGCAGGTGCTCTAAAAATATCGGAAGCTCTGGCTAATCTGATGGTTCAGAGAAACATTACATCGCCGGAAGAGGCGCTGGCCTTTTTTGAACCGGACCTGGGTTATCTTCACGATCCTTTCATGATGAAAGATATGAATATAGCCGTTGAGAGGATCTCGACCGCGATCAAAAAGAACGAGAAGATCCTTGTTTATGGAGATTACGATGTTGATGGTACAACTGCCGTTGCTCTGATGTACTCATTCCTGAAAGAACAGTATTCCAGTGTTGAGTATTATATACCCGACCGGTACAGGGAAGGTTACGGTGTATCATTCATAGGAATAGACTATGCATTCCAGAATAATTGCAAGGTCATGATCACACTTGACTGCGGAATTAAAGCTGTCGAGAAGGTAAAATATGCCCGGTCAAAAGGAATTGATGTAATTGTTTGTGATCATCATTATCCTGGCGATGAAATACCAAAAGCGGTTGCTGTGCTTGATCCCAAACAACCCGGATGCAACTACCCCTATAAGGAACTCTCGGGATGCGGCGTGGGATTTAAACTTGTGCAGGCTTATTCAAGGGTTCATGGAATGCCGTTCAGCAAGATTGCCGGCTATCTCGACCTTGTTGCTGTAAGCATTGCTTCCGATATTGTACCTCTTACAGGAGAAAACAGGGTGCTTACCTACTTCGGACTGAAACAGCTAAATGAATCACCGAGGACAGGACTTAAGGAAATAATCCGCGAAGCGGAAGTGTGCCGGGCTCTGACTGTTGAGGATGTTGTATTTAAGATCGGCCCACGGATAAATGCTGCCGGACGTATGGAGACCGGGAGCAAGGTTGTTGAACTGCTTGTCGCAAGCGATATTAAATTAGCTGCGGGAATAAGTAAGGAGATAAACAGCTTCAATATTGAACGCCGAAATGTCGACCGGTCAATAACTACCGAAGCAATGCGTATGATATCTGAGGACCAGAGGACAGTAAATGCCAAGACAACAGTCCTTTTTAATCCCTCCTGGAAAAAAGGTGTGATAGGCATCGTTGCTTCAAGACTTATCGAAACATATTACAGGCCTACAGTTATATTGACTGAATCAAATGGCTTTGCAACAGGTTCGGCACGGTCGGTACAGGGTTATGATCTTTATCAGGCAATTGAAGCATGCAGTGATTTGCTCGAGAGCTTTGGCGGCCACATGTTTGCTGCCGGTCTTACACTGAAAAAGGAAAACATCAAGCCTTTTATGGCACGCTTTGAACAGTATGTCAACGACACGATCACAGAAGAACAACTTGTACCACGAGTATTCGTTGATTCCGAGCTTTCATTTGCTGAAATAAACGAGGAATTTTTTACTTTCCTGAATAAATTTCAGCCTTTCGGACCCGAGAACATGTCTCCTGTCTTCGTTTCAAGAAATGTTTTCGATACGGGAACTGCGAGGATGGTTGGTTCAAGCGGCGAACACCTGAAGCTGGATCTGTGCCACGAACCGACAGGCCGGAAGACTTTCCCTGCTATTGCCTTCAGCCAGGCAGAGCATTTTGAATACATCAAAGCAGGTAAGCCGATGGATGTTTGTTATTCAATCGAAATGAATGAGTTCAGGGGCAACCGAAACCTGCAGCTTAATATAAGGGACATCAAGATTAACAATGAGACTTAGTAATATTAGGTGCTGGTTACTGGTTCCTTGTTACTGGTTATAAATCAAATAACAAGCAACAAGCAACATGAATTAAAAGAATCGATTTTAAAACGATAATCTCATCTGCATTTTTAATTCTTCATTCTTCTTTCCGGCCTCATTATCACGTACGAATTCAGTGATTCCGTATTTTATCCTAAAGTCGATGAATTTTCCTGCTCTCCAGTCAACCATTAAATAAGTCCTGTTGCCTTCACCCGCCAACGCAGGAATGCTAAAGGTGTTGAGAAGGTCATTTTCATAAGTGTATAGTCTGGAATACCAGCCGTCTGTATTAAAAATGCAATATCGGAACCAGACTGACAGGGGGATTTTTCCAAACCTGTAGCTCAAATCCTGCAAAAGAAGCATCCCATGCTCCCTCCCTGGCCAGGCAGACTTATAATCAATGCGTGTCAACAGTGTCAGATTTTCCTGTGGGGAATACCTTACGGATCCTTTTATCAGGCTGCTCCCAAAATTCTCCTGTTTTTCTATTCCATCTGTTTCTTGCCGGTTTAACATTGATTGCCTGTAATTATAGACAGCTTCCAATGTTAGTTTATCAGATGGAAGATATTTTATTCTTACTTCCCTGCTTACAGCTGCTGAAGGTGCACTGCACCGGTATTTGATCCAGGGGTAGAACCTCAGATCACATCCCGTGCTAATGAACAGGTGCCTGGCTGCCTCAAATGTGAAATTCCCGAATACTCCCCTTACATTGTCACCCGCGGAACTGCTGAAAAGCCCTTTCCCATGAAAACTTGTGAAGCCTGGATCATAATCCCTGTACAACAGATTTATCGACAGACGGTCGGATGGGCGGAATGAGACTCCCTGGACAAAAGCCAGTTTCCGGTTCAGATTTGAAGATCCCTCGCCATAAAATAACATCTTACCAAGAATTGCCTTGTAGTATGCAGTTGCAGTAATATTCGCACTTCCTTCAAAATCATATAAATCTTCAGGTTGCTGGCCGGTCTTTGTAACAGGAAGAGAGAATCTGCTTCCTGTCAATATTATACCAGTTCGGAAGGTTTTAAAATCGGTTGAAACGTTTATTATAAAACAATTCTCAGTAACGGCATCTTTTCTCTCAAGCGACGAGGTACTATTATGTAATCCGGATTTCTGGAATGTTTCGATAAACAGGTCTGATCCATTTTCGGCTGCTTTGACTGTGGCATCAATCCTGTTTACAGAATATAAGAATGAGAGACCTGTTTTTTTTATTTGAAACTGAGCGGCAGCTCCCCGGAAAAAGATATTCTCATCGGTTGAAGTGTATGATTTTATTTCATCACCGCCCGATAAATATCCCGATTGGGTAAGTGAAAG
>CAZCQC010000401.1:0-6520 GCA_964500155.1 uncultured Rikenellaceae bacterium
TTTATTTCTACTCATATCCTTGAAGTCGCAGAAAATCTATCTAACTCACAGTCAATTGCATTCAAATGCTTTGAATCTGAGTTGATTGATCATGAACCTATTTATGATTTCAAACTTAAAGAAGGTATTTCAAGAGAAAGAGTGGGAATGAAGATCTTAAAGAAAGAAAATGTCATTCAAATACTTGACGAAGTAATTAAAAGACAGAACAAATAGCACAGCCCATACCACGGACAATATGGGTAAGTTGTTTCCCGCTTTTTTATTGAAAAAGCGGGACAGGTTATCACGCAACCTTCATGGCTTCATGCCCTCACGCCCTGTCACCCTGACACCCTGACGCCTTTTTTTTGCCGATGGGCGGGAAGTGTAATATTTACAAAGGTTAAGCTTATTTCGGACCGGATAGTATAATAATGGTAAGTTTAAGGATTATAAAAATAAGTTAGTGTGCATACCGCACCAAACTAGATAATTATGCGACTTTTGACAACTTTAGTAATACTGATTTTCTCCATTGGGTTAGCATTTTCAACCGGACAAAACGGTGATATCATCTTTTGGAATAATAAAAAGTATTCACTCTTTTCTAATCCACTTGAATCATATCCTCAATTTGATTTAATAAGTCCAAAACTATTCGGTGAACAACCTGGTGAATGGAATACAGCTTGTTATAGAGGTTATATTGCAGAATGGGAAATATTAAATAACCAGCTTTACCTGGTGAACATATTTTCTTGCAACGATCAAAACTTAAAAGCCAATTTAAGTCTATTATTTCCTGACATAATTAGTAATGGAAAAATCAATGCCTATTGGGTAAATCAGACTCTCTTAGTGCCTGATGGTAAGTGCATCTATTATGGCAATATTGGATATTCTTACATCTATGAAACGGAGTACGAGTTAACAATCAAAAATGGAGAACTGATAGAAAATAAAAAATATGATAATTCTGCACACATCTCAATATTTACTCAAAAACCTGATTCTCTGATGAATTTTATTTATAAAACTATCCAATGGAGTAATATCCCTGACACACTTAAGATTCCGATAAGAGTAAATTTACTCCTGACAACAACTGATGTCAACAAACCAGAAATAAAGATTTTAAAAGGATCTGGTATAAAAGTATATGATGATGAAGCTTTAAGAGTTGCATATCAACTTCCTGACTGGGATTTTTATATACAAAGAGGGAAAGTATTCAAGATCTATTGGTTTCTTTCAGTCATATTTAGTAATGAAAATAAAATAAAATACACACACTAAAAATAAGTTCTAAGCAAGGTAGTTCGTACATGATATAAGATTACATTTTCAATATATTTTTAGCTATTTTATTATCTTTATGGTATCACAAATTGTGACACCATTTGATTATGAGTAAATTACCAGCCATTAAAGAAAAAACTATTGCAAGTTTTATTTACTTTATTCGTGGAGAAAAAGTAATGCTTGATGCAGATCTTGCAAAGCTTTATAACGTAGAAACAAGAGTTTTAAAACAGGCTGTTCGTAGAAATTTGAAAAGGTTCCCGAAAGATTTTATGTTTGAATTAACTAACACTGAAATTGAAAGACTGGTATCACAAAACGTGATACCTTCAAAACAAATCTTTGGTGGTTCAAAACCTTTTGCATTTACAGAACAAGGTGTGGCAATGCTTGCAAGTGTCCTAAACAGCAATATTGCTATTCAAGTAAACATATCAATATTAAGAACCTTTGTTAAATTAAGGGAACTGCTTCAAGACCATAAAGATATAGCAGCTAAAGTTGACAAATTGGAGCAGAAATATGACGAACAATTTAGAATTGTGTTTACTGCTATTCAACAAATGATTGAAGAAGAGGAAAAACCTCGACCAAAAGTTGGTTTTAAACAATCAGGAAATAAATAACCCTGCTTATAACACGGACAATATGGGCAAGTTGTTTCCCGCTTTTTCTAAAAAAGCGGGAACACAACCTCCCCATATTACCGGGCCGTTATGCGTAATGAATTGAGCCCCTGACTAATAAGTTAAATATGAAAAAAGGAATCGTAATTAATGACACATTATGCAAGAAATGTAAAGTCTGTGTAGAAGTATGTCCAAATGTTATCTTTCAAGCGAATAACAATCATACTTCAGTCAAATCTGAAAGGATTATACTCTGCTTTCTATGTGGACAATGCATGGCTGCCTGTCCTGAAAAAGCAATTAAGGTTGAAGGTCTGGACTATAACAAAGATTTTTTCGATCTACCTGAATCTATAAATTCATTTAATGCCTTAATTCAAAGCCGGAGATCTATCCGTGCTTTCAAAGATATACCGGTACCAAAAGATCTTTTAGAACAAGTTGTAAATGCAATAACTTATGCTCCACCATCTTTCCCTCCAATAAAAACAGAAATTACTGTAATTCAAGATAAACAACTTATAAAAGAATCCTTGCCACATATGATTAATCTGTATGACAAACTAATGCAAGGATTAAAGAACCCTATTGTTAAACATATCATTCGTAGAAAAATCGGAAAGGAAAGACTCCGTGTAATTCAAAACCACATTGTGCCTATGTTCAATATCAAACTCCCATTCATGAAGAATGGTTCGGAAGACGCCATTACTCGAAATGCTCAGGCGATTATATTATTTCATGCGAATAAGCAGTCTGATAATTATACAACTGATATTTATATCGCTCTTACATACGCCCTTTTAAAAGCTCATACTTTAGGTATTGGTGCGACAGCTATTGATCTCGTCCCTCCCGCTATAGAGGAAACACCATTTCTAAAACAAATGTTTAAAATACCGAAAGAAAATGAAGTTGTTGCTTCTATCATTTTAGGTTATCCAAAATTCAAATATAAAAGAGCAATTCAAAGACAACTAAAAAGTATAACCTGGATTTAATAATCACTCCGCATAACACGGACAATACGGGTAAGTTGTTTCCCGCTTTTTCTAAAAAAGCGGGACAGGTCGTCACGCTTTTTGGTTTGCTCCTGCTGTCAAGACAGATTTGTAATGGTTCTAGCACCCGTACACCAGCCTTCGCTGAAGCAACGGCTGTCAAAACGCGCATCTGCCCCCAACAAAAATCCTGCACCGTGATAGTTTACCGGCTCCGATCAAAATTGTACCCCCGACTTCGCTCCGCTTCGCCGGGGCGCGGCGCGACACGCGTAATACTCAACAAACTTTGTACCTGGACGGCAAAAAGTGCGCCATCCTGCTTTTTTGGGAAAAAGCAGGAACAAAACCTCCCCATATTGCCAGGCCGTTATGTGTCATAGCTCGCATAACCCCGAGACTGTCTACACTAGAGAATTTATCATGACATAATATTTTCCTCCACCTACCAGGACTCAGTCATCTATCCAATTTTATCGTGACGGGACAACTTCGTATCTTTTAGCGGGACTTTAAAGAAGGTACGACACATAAAAACGTTGGGAGAAATTCTTATCTTGAAAAATGGTTTTATCCCACTTAGAAAATTTGTAGAAACAATCTTCTTTTGACACTTAAATAGATGACAAGACTTATTCTAATTACGATCATGTGTACCTTGACCCTATGTAATTGTGGGCACAGAAAAACTGACAATTGCAATGTACGGACCTCTCAAGTTGAAAATTGTGTAGATACAAACTTATTTGTGATTTTACCGTATGACACATCACTATACTGGATCTGTAAGGACTGTAAACAAGCAGAATTGACTTTACAGGACTTTGATGACATTGAAAACTTATTAAATAAATGCATAGATGAGTTTAATCCTGGACAAGAAACGCGATTCAATGAGATTAAATCTAAATACCCAGAACAGAATTTTGACATAAAAAATTTTACAATTGACCTTAAAAGATACAAACGACAATATATTGCCATGATTAATGGCAAAGGGGAAAAGGAAGTCTGGATTAATTGTATATGTGACATTTACACCAAGGATTGGAGAAACGGACTAATAATAGTATTGGATGGAGGAAATTGCTTTTTTAATTTAAAAATAAACCTGACAGCAAAAAAGTACTTTGAATTAAGCGTCAATGGAGAAGCTTAAAATGCTACGAACACATAACACGGACAATATGAGTAAGTTGTTTCCCGGCAGATCGACCCTATCGGGCCGTCAGCAAATATAACAGTGCCAGTTTAACAAGTCGACAATAAAAATTATTCTACTAAAAACAGATTCATACTATGAGAATTACATTTTTCACTTTGATTGCATTACTGATCTTCTCCTGTAAAAACAATTCTAAGACTGACAACAAAATATCAGAGGATGATTCCACTAAATTCTTTGAAATTAATCTGGAGAAAGGATTTGACAAGAATCAGACTATTCCTTTAAGCCAGATTGCCTCAGATGTTGAGTATATAGTGCTTGAGACCAGAGAAGACTGCATGGTAAGACCTGTAGTAAGGTATTATTTCACAGATAGTATCATTTTCATTAGAAACTTTGATCATATTCTTAAATTTTCCCGTAACGGAAAATTCATTCAAAGAATCGGTACTTCGGGAAGGGGCCCGGGAGAAATTGACCTGATTAGAAATCTGTCTTTTCTTCCTGACAAAAAATCACTTGTTGTACAAAAAAATTATCAGCGTGAATTACTATTTTTTTCATTGACAGGAGAACTCATTAAAACTCTTGATTATGAACCCAATATTGAGAGCTTTAAAATATTGCCAGATGGTAACTTTTTAACATATGAGTCGGGAGCTTCCGGGACAGAGGATGTTATGTTTTGTATAATGAATGAAAACTGGGATACTTTATCAACAATTAAAAATTATACAAAATGGACCAGTACACCCAGTTCGATGCAAATAATGATAGGTTATCCGGTATTTGAACCATATTATTTCAGCCAGAATAAGTATCATTTAAAATCTATGTATAATGATACCGTGTACGAGATATCTTCCGATAAAATCAACCCCGAATATCTTATTAATCTCGGGAAATATAAACTTCCCGATGAACTAAGGCCTGAAAGACTGGGAATTAGTCAATTACAAAAGTTCAGGGATAACGGTCACAATTACTATTTTACTCAGGTTTTTGAAGCATCTGAAAGAATCTTTATCGGGGCTTATAGCCATGGAGAACCGGAATTGTCCAAATATTTTATTTATAATAAATTTAAAAAGGAATGCACATTATTGACTGATTATGATAACAAATCAACCGGATTTGTAAATGATTGGGATGGGGGCATTGACTTTTGGCCAACCGGACAGCTAAATGAAAATCAAGTATTTATGCCAATAACCCCTTTGCAGTTCAAAAAACTACTTTCCGGAATATCTAAAGATAATAATGAAATAAAATATCCGGAAAACAAAAGCAGATTATTGAATCTGATTTCATCAATGGATGAGACTGATAACCCAATACTAATGGTTGTAACACTTAAACAGAACTAATCATGAGAATTGATCTTCTCATTTGCTAACGCGGACAATATGGGTAAGTTGTTTCCAGCTTTTTCTAAAAAAGCGGGATGTTTTTTACTTTTTATATTCCAGGATATCACCCGGCTGACATTCTAAAGCCTCGCAAATTGCGTCTAACGTTAAGAACCGGATTGCTTTTGCCTTTCCGTTTTTCAACACGGAAATGTTGGACATTGTGATGCCGACTTTATCGACGAGCTCGGTGACGCTCATCTTCCGCTTCGCCAACATGACGTCGATGTTAATTATAATTGCCATAGTGTTAAACAGTTAAGTCGTTCTCGGACTTTATATCTACTGCATTTCGCAAAGTCCTTTCAAACACCGCCGCTGCAGTGGCGATTACAACAGAGACAAAAATCATAAGAAGACCCATCATTACACCGCCCGCAATGTCATCATTACCACGCACAGTTATAAAGAAGTAGACTTCTGCTCCCACAATAAATGCGATAAGTGTCATTGCACAGTATTTTATAGTTCGCAACGCCTTCACAGAACGTTGTGAAAATAAATCATTTCGTCCTATGTACCCCAACAGCCTGAATGCTTGATAGAGCGCCACGAAAAAGGCAATAGATGCTGTATACGCATACGCCAGAAAGGGATCTTTGAAGTAAATCTCAAAGAGCGTGGCATTTGCATTCCTGCCCTCAATATGGGGTTCCCAAAGTATAAGGGCAAGAGCGCCGATGCCAATGAGTACAATGACTACCTGAAGAAATATAGTTGAACTTTTTTTCATTGGAATTGATTTTAATGGCTGCATAGTAATTTTGGATAAATGTATTTTACAATTATAATATATATTTATTGATATACAATATATATATCATGTTATACAATATATTATTACTGTTTATCCCTTTTGGTCAAGTATAATATCATATTACTTTTGGTAATCATGAATAAAATAAGTGGTACATAAGCATATTTATTACCCCTTTCCCAGACTTCCCCTTATATATATCTTGCTAACATGTTAATATTCAATTAAATTATTTATGTTTTATTAGGTATTCTATAACTTAAAACCGGAGA
>CAZCQC010000402.1:0-8047 GCA_964500155.1 uncultured Rikenellaceae bacterium
TTGAATCAGGTGTAAATATTGAACTGGAGATGCTGTCGTGGATGAAACTGGATTTAGGTGCAAGCTATAGGTTTGTTATTGGTTCTGAGTTAAATACCATATCAAATTCTTCTCGAAAATTTTCAGGGGCATCTTTTCATGTTGGATTAAAATTTTTCTGCTTTTAGTTCCTAAATTCTCAATATCGCTTTCTCAGTGAATAATCCCGTAAGATCGATTATCTGTAGGATTTTAAGTTTAAATTGTTGACGGAATTGGCGAAGTATGTTCCAACGTATTTACAATCAGCAGAATAGAGGACCAAAATCATTTTTTTGTTTAGGCCTTAGAGTAATCCCAGATTTCTGGCGTATGTGATAGCTTCGGATGTATTTACAGCTTTAACTTTTTCAAGAATATTCTGCCGGTGATTATTAACAGTATTAATACTAAGGAAAAGTCTATCTGCAATTTCTTTACTGGCAAAACCTTTGGAAACCAAACCCAGCACCTCGACTTCTCTTGTCGACAAAATAGCTTTCCTGTTAGGTTCCATTTCATTTTTAAACAAACATATTTTGCCACTCTTTATATGAATTAGTCTTCGGTTAACTCCTTCAAATGATATTTTATCAGGCAACAGATCATCAAGTATTAAGACGAGCCAGATATTACCTTTTTTGTCGAGTTCAAGGACAACCAATTGTACAATAATATTTAAGTATTTCCCATATTTGTCGAGCTGTCGGTAATTCAGGATCAATTTATAGTCTTTCCTTTCTTCTTTTGGCAGCTTTAACGAGAATTTTAAGAATCTCATATAGGAATCCATGACTATTGGCAGGTCATCAGGATGGAACAACTGAACAAAATAGAAAGCATCCTGAGGTTTATATTCTCCAAGAGTATTTTCAAAAGGTTCGAGATGCCTGGAACCTAATAAAAGATATTTCTTCTTGTATAAATCCACAACTGAAAGCGAACTATTCTCAACTTCAGCCAATCTTTTTAATAAGGAGACTTTCTTCTCAAATTCAAGGTAATCGGCAGAATCTACCTCAAATTCCTGGTATGAAAAAATTTGGTCTAATGCGTTCAATGGGGAATTCGGTTCCATAAAAATTGATGAAATATCACTATTGAAACAGCCCTGTATGCACCTCTATCTTTGTGTGTATAAGATTCAATTTTATATGATCTTATTATTCATAGTAAAATTAATTAATAATAGAGTTAAAACAAAAATTTTAAAACAACAGCAATGATAGTCGCAACTTTAAAATTCAGAAAAAGATCTTTACCAGTCATCTATTTTTTTTGGATGAGTACTGTAGTCAATGCCCAGGGAAGTCTTGAGAAATACATTGAAACAGGATTAAAAAATAACCTGGTGCTGCAAGAGAAGAATATCAGCCTCGAAAGCGCTTTGAATGCACTTAAAACAGCTAACAGCTTGTTTTTCCCATCAATAGATCTAAAAGGCGATTATCAGTCGGGTGAAGGTGGAAGAAGTATTTCATTTCCTGTCGGTGATATGTTAAATCCGGTCTACAGAACTTTGAATCAGCTTACATCGGGTAATGCATTTCCTGATATCAGTAATTTCGAAACAAATTTCTTTCCACAAAATTATTATGACCTGAAAGTCAGAACTTCTATACCTATAATTAATAGTGATCTTATTTATAACCGTGCCATCCGGAAACAGCAAGTAATAATGCAGGAGTATGATGTGGAGATCTATAAAAGCGAATTAACCAGGAATATTCAGGTAGCTTATTACAATTATTTAAGTGCTGCAAAATCAATAGCAATTTATGATGGAGCGTTAAGTCTGGCCCGCGAGGCCAAGAGAATAAACCAAAGTCTTCTTGAGAACGGGAAGTCCCTCAAGGCATATGTGTTGAGATCGGAAAGTGAAATACAGGGACTCGAAGCAAAAAGAACAACGGCAATGCAGCAAATGAAAAATGCCCAAATATATTTCAACTTTTTACTTAATACCAACCCGGATGAAGCTATTGACACTGCTTATGTATCATCTATTGATCTAAATATAATAGATCAATATCTTTTGAATGAGGCATCAATTAATGCCAGGACAGAATTAAAGGCTCTGGACCAATCCGTATCTATCTGCCAGAATGTATTAAAGATGGACAAAGCGTTCTGGATCCCTAAGCTTAATGGTTTTCTGGATCTTGGCTCACAGGCAAGTGACTGGAAATTTAACAACAAATCAAAATATTACTTTTTTGGATTCCAATTGGATTTTCCGCTCTTCTCTGCCGGGAAAAACAGAATCAGGATAAAACATTCTGAACTGGTTCTTAAAAATCAATTGATAAACAATACCTATACCCACAACCAGATCCAGTTATCAGCTGACATGGCCAGGAATAGTCTGATGGCATCTTACAAGAATTACGCAGCCAGCATTAAGCAATTAGATGCAGCCAAAGCCTATAACAAACTCATAGAAACAGGTTACAGGGAAGGGATTTATACATTCATAGAGACTATTGATGCAAGGAATCAGCTGACTACAGCTTCACTCCAACTGGTCATTAACAATTATCAGCTAATGGCAGAACTGGCCACTTACGAAAGAGAAATTAATAAATAAAACTAATAATAAAGTAAAATGAAAAACAGTTTTAATATCCTAATTATTAGCACATTATCTATGCTGCTATTATCTGGTTGCGGTAAAGAATCAGAAAATCCTGCCTTGCGAGAGGCAGTCGAACCTATTCCTGTAAAGGTAATTTATTTAACTCAGGCTGAAGTGACAGGAAGTGTTCATTCATCAGGACAATTTACAACCAATGATGAAACTATCCTTTCTTTTAAAACCGGAGGTTTAGTTAACAGAGTTTATATAAAAGAGGGCGACCAGATAAGAAAAGGTCAGCTACTTGCAACGCTCGATCTGACGGAAATATCTTCACAGGTGAATCAAACCCGGATAGCATTTGAAAAAGCTGCCAGAGATTATGAGAGGGTTGAAAACCTACGGAAAGACAGTGTAGCCACACTTGAGCAGCTGCAAAACTCAAAAACGGGTTTAGAATTGGCCAAACAGCAGTTGATTGTCTCGAAATTCAATTTGCAATACTCTGAAATAAGAGCAACTCACGATGGTGTGATTTTACAAAAACTTGTCAATGAAGGACAAATAGTAGGACAAGGAATGCCTGTATTAATAACCAGCAGCAAGGGGCGGACTGACTGGATTCTCCGGGTGGCTGTCAGCGACAAAGAATGGGCTAACATTAAACTAAATGACAAAGCGAGTGTACAAATAGAAGCCCTTGATATCTCCGATCAACAGGCATATGTCAGTTCTAAAGCTGAGAATGCAGATCAGATGACAGGATCCTTCTCCATTGACTTAAAACTGAATAATGCGCGAGAATTAAATATCGCCTCGGGGATGTTTGGAAAAGCTAAGATTATTTTATCGCAAAAGAATCTCGTCTGGCAAATACCTTATGATGCATTGCTGGATGGTAATGCTGATCAGGGATTCGTATTTGTAACCAATGATAATATTAATGCAATAAAAGTACCGGTAACGATTGACGCAATTAATGGAAAAAACATTCTTATCTCAAAAGGACTTGACGAATACAAATCGCTGATTGTCTCGGGAAGTGCTTATCTGACAGATAAATCAGCTATAAAGGTGATGAATAATTATTTGGTAAAAAATTAGACTAAAAATGAAAATCTCTGAATTTGCAGTAAAAAACTATCAGTTTACATTGATAATTCTTGTCATGGCCATAGTTGTCGGAGCAATTACATTAATTAATATGCCACGGTCTGAGGATCCTGAACTTAATACACCCTACTTCCATGTGATTGTAGTTTATCCTGGTACTTCACCTAATGATATAGAAGAACTGGTTGTTGATCCCATTGAGAAAAAAATGTCTGAACTTGAAGAAATCAAACGCATAAAAACTACCATAAAGGATGGTATTGCTGTTATCGAAGTAGAGTTTAAATATGGCGTCAATGTGAACGAACATTATCAAGAAGTTGTCCGTGAGGTAAACAACCTTCGTGGAACACTGCCTGAAGCTATTTTGAGCATTGATATCAGAAAGTTTTCACCAACAGATGTGAATATATTACAAATGGCGCTTGTTTCAGAAAATGCTCCGGGAGAACAACTGAGAATACAAGCAGAGAATTTGCAGGATGTGCTGGAGAAGATCAATACTTTACAGAAAGTCGAAATCAGTGGATTACCAAAACAAATCATGAGGGTGGATTTACAGTTGGACAAACTTGCTCAAATGCATATTCCTCTAAATGCTATTATTGCCAGTATCCAGAGCGAGATTGCCAATATACCGGGAGGAACTGTATATGCAGGTAATAAAACATTCAATATTAAAACAAGTGGTAACTATAAGTCAATTGAAGAAATAGAGAATACAATTGTATACAGTATTGATAGGAAAAATGTTCGTTTAAAAGATGTTGCCAATGTGCATTTTGATTATGAAGAGTCCAAACATATTACCCGTTTAAATGGACATAGATGTGTTTTAGTAAATGCCGGTCAAAAATCAGGATCCAATATTTCTCAAACTCAAAAGTTGTACTTGCCAGTTATTGAAAAATTTAAAAAGACATTACCTCCAAATATCGAATTGGTCGATTACTTTGATCAGGCAGAAAATGTGAATAAGCGTTTAGGTGGCTTGGGGAAGGATTTTATGATAGCTATTCTTATTATAGCCATTACACTTTTGCCATTGGGAGGAAGAGCCGCCTCTATTGTAATGATATCCATCCCATTATCGGTTTCAATTGGACTTGTAATTCTGAATTTACTTGGATTTAGTTTAACTCAGGTAACCATTGTTGGCCTGGTAGTGGCACTGGGGCTGTTAGTTGACGACGGTATAGTTGTTGTAGAGAATATTGAGCGATGGCTTCGGGAGGGACATTCCAGAGTTGAAGCCACCCTTAAAGCTACCAGACAAATAGGGTTTGCTGTAATTGGATGTACGGCTGCTCTGATCATCGCTTTTTTACCTTTGATATTTATACCTGGAGGTACCGGAGACTTTATCCGGGGATTACCGATGGCAGTTGTTGGTTGCGTAATTGCATCGATGGTTTTGTCATTGACCATTGTTCCGTTCCTGGCAAGTCATATATTAAGAGAACACAAGGGGCACAATAATGGTAATCTATTCCTTCGGACTTTTCAGAACGGTATTCATAGAATATATGGTCCCATATTACAAAGAGCCTTGAAACACCCCATAATCACAATATCAATTGTTACTTTAATTTTTCTCGGATCTCTGCAACTTATAGGTGTGATTGGTATGAGTTTGTTCCCAGCTTCTGAAAAACCGCAGTTTATTATTAACATATATGCACCTCTGCAAACCAATATTTACAAAACCGATAGTGTAACCAGATATGTTGAGAGTGAACTGGCAAAATTTCAGGAAATAAAATATTTTACAAGTAACACCGGTAAAGGCAATCCGTGGATTTATTATAGTGAAATGCCTGAAAATGAGAAAAGTGATTATGCTCAAATTTTTGTGCAATTGGATCCCAAAATAACTTCAGCAGACAAACTGGTATTAATTGAAAAAATCAGACACATTTTTGTTGGGTACCCCGGTGCCAGAATTGAAGTAAAAAATTTTGAGCAGGGTGCACAAATCATAGCTCCGGTGGAGGTTAGGCTTGAGGGAGATAATCTTGATTCGTTGCGTCAAATAGCAAAAAGAGTAGAAAATCTGTTAAACAAAACACCGGGAACCATGTATGTAAACAACCCGGTAACAAATCTTAAAAGTGATATTAAGTTGGATATTGATAAAGAAAAAGCAAATAGTTTAGGGATTCCAACTGTGAATATTGATCGCCTGGTTCATTTGGCTGTAGCAGGATTTAAACTGGGAAATTTTTCAGATAACAACAGTAATGGCTACGATATAATATTAACATCACCGAAATACGAAAGGGCTTCACTTGACATTTTTGACAATTTGTTTGTGAACAATAATCAGGGTTTTGCAATTCCTCTAACACAGCTGGCTACTTTAAAATTAGAATCTTCTCCTCTTACTATCAATCATTACAACAAAATCAGAACAGTTTCGGTGTGTGCTTTTGTAATGAAAGGATATTTAGCCAATAACGTTATAAAGGATGTAATCAGTCAAATGGATAATTTCAAGTTGCCTCAAGGGTATTCATACAAAATGGGAGGGGAATATGAATCACGGCAGGAGACATTTGGGGGATTTGGCACAATTCTTATAATCACCGTATTTTTATTCATTGCAATTTTAGTTCTGGAGTTTAAGACATTTAAAAGTACATTAATAGTTCTATCTGTAATACCGATAGGTTTGGTAGGAGCTTTGACAGCACTCTGGATTACCGGTAAGTCCTTATCGTTTGTTGCATTGATCGGATTAATAGCTCTGGCAGGAATAGAGGTAAAGAATTCCATCCTGCTCGTGGATTTTACCAATCAGTTGCGTAAAGATGGAAAACCGTTGGTGGAAGCTATCCGGGAAGCCGGTGAAATACGATTCCTCCCTATTGTCTTAACCTCACTTACTGCTATAGGAGGGTTGATGCCAATAGCCCTTTCAATAAATCCAATGCTCTCCCCGTTAGCGATTGTTATAATCGGAGGATTGATAAGTTCCACATTATTATCAAGGATAATTACTCCTGTGATTTATAAACTGTTACCTCCAACAATATGATATTAAAAACTTTATATCATGACAACTATTAAAACAAATCAGGAAGTATCAAATAACGTTCACCAAAACCTTATTGAAGATTGTAAAAGGATGGATCAGAAGGCACAATTTCAGGTCTACAAATTGTATTATAGACCAATGTTTAACACAAGTCTCAGAATAGTCAATGATCCGATAGAGGCTGAATACATCATACAGGAATCATTTCTTGTTGCTTTTGAACAGATTGGTGCCTTCTCAGGAAATATAAGTTTTGGTGCCTGGCTTGAGAGTATTGTCCAAAACCGGTCAATAGACAACCGGAGTAAAAACAGGAGTATGATCCTGGAAGGTATTGGAGCCACTTGTGAAATTGCATAACTGTACTGTCATGCCGTTACTCCCTGATATTGTCGTGCGGTCTTTTTCTTCCCCACACCTCAGACCCCGTACCGCGAACCGGTCGACTGCCAGAGAGTGAGGTCTATGGTATAAAAGGATATTGCTCTTATCGTCGTTATATATTCTGCAGAGATCTTTGGAAGCCAGCGTCCTCCCACACACGGAGTTGACTTGTGGCTGCCGGGGAAAATAGATGACCTCTGGAAGATCACATAAATAGCGAACGAAGTAATTCCTGCAGGACAGGAACTTCCGGATGAACCGGAATGGCAGTTTTGATTACTGCTTTACAGACTGAGAATCCGCCGGCTGGCGAAGACCCACCAAGCCCCCGCCTTGCGGGGTAAACTCCGGAGAGCTCGGCGAAGCCAACCGACCGAAGGGAGCTAAACGAAGGTAAACCCCGAAAAAGATATGATTCGGGATTATGTGATTCTGTGAGTCTATTTATATTAGGACTTGCATGCCATGCATGACCGCAAAACAATGTATAATAGGCAAGGAGTAATAAGATAGAAGAAAAAGCTGGAAATGAACGTAAACGAAAAAGTCTTGTATATCCTTTTAATTGTCTGTGGCACCTGAGCTGTATCTCCACCAAAGTATATTGTAATTCTTAATGTTGTTAGTGTTCATGCAAGACGTACTTAAAATGTTAACGATAAACAGGTCAGACCTCCATCCATCTTTCTGAACTCCGACAGGATCTCTGAAATTTCAGCCTCTTCACCCACCCTGGATGCAGCTCCGGGTCTGGCAATTAATGCCACCTCACCGGTGACAATCGCAGTATCTTCTACAAAACAGCCATCGGGATATCTTTCATCAGCTTCCAGAACTAAAAGCATCAGACCGCACACTTTCAGTGCATCACAGTATGCTGAATGCTGTGTTGCACTGAAAGTGTGCGGTCTGATGCTTTT
>CAZCQC010000403.1:0-6563 GCA_964500155.1 uncultured Rikenellaceae bacterium
GCAATAAATCTTATTACCCTGCAGACACTTGCTGAAAAAAATAATCTGGAAAAAATTGATTTTGAAATTCTCCGGAAGGCCGGACTTATTGCAAAAAATGATCTGGTCAAGGTACTTGGGAAGGGAACTCTTGAAAGAAAACTTGAGGTTCATGCCCATGCATTCAGTAAATCAGCAGTGGAAGCAATTGAAGCCCGGAAAGGTACCGTCGTAAAACTTTAAGTTCATGAGACTTGTTCAGACAATAAGAAACATCTTTAAGATAGAAGATCTTCGCGCAAGGTTACTCTATACTCTGGCGATTATAGCATTGTACCGTTTTGGTAAATATATCACATTGCCGGGTATCGATCCTTCACAGCTGGGGGCACTGAAATCCCAGACCTCTTCAGGTTTAATGGGTCTGCTTGACATGTTTTCGGGAGGAGCATTTTCACAGGCATCTGTTTTTGCCCTTGGTATCATGCCATATATTTCAGCATCAATCGTAGTGCAGCTTCTTGGTATTGTGTTCCCCTATTTCCAGAAATTACAGAAGGAGGGTGAAAGCGGAAGAAGAAAAATGAACCAGTATACAAGGTATCTTACAGTGGGCGTTCTGATACTGCAGGCTCCCACATACCTGGTAAACCTTACTGCTCAGCTTCCTGCAACCGCCTTTGTTCTGGCAAACGGATTCTTCTTTAAGTTTTCATCAGTTGTAATCCTGACTGCAGGTACAATGTTCGTTATGTGGCTTGGAGAGAAAATAACTGATAAAGGTATTGGGAACGGGATATCCCTTATCATTATGATAGGTATTGTTGCAAGAATGCCTGCCAATTTTATTTTTGAAGCCGGAACCAGGATGAACGGTGCCGGTGGTCCGATTGCACTGATAGTTGAGATTCTGATACTTTTTGTCATCATTCTTGGAACAATATTGCTGGTGCAGGGTACAAGGCGCGTTCCGGTCCAGTATGCAAGAAGGATTGTTGGCAACAAGCAATACGGAGGTGTGCGCCAGTATATTCCTCTTAAAGTTAATGCTGCCGGTGTTATGCCGATAATTTTTGCCCAGGCAATTATGATGCTGCCGATGATCATAGCCGGTTATTCAAACTCAAGCTCAGGTTTTGTTGTTGCTTTTTCTAATATGTACGGATTCTGGTATAATCTGGTTACAGGTCTGCTTATTGTGCTGTTCACATATTTCTACACAGCGATAACGATAAATCCGGTCCAGATGGCTGAGGATATGAAGAAAAACGGTGGTTTTATCCCAGGCATCAAACCAGGCAGAAAAACAGTGGAGTTCTTCGATATGATTATGTCGAGAATAACACTGCCCGGTTCCATCTTCCTGGCAATTATTGCAATTCTTCCGGCTGTTGCAGTGAAATTTACTGTATCACCCCAGTTTGCACAGTTTTTTGGCGGCACCTCGCTGCTGATACTTGTCGGGGTTGTCCTTGATACGCTTCAACAGATTGAAAGTCATTTGCTGATGCGTCATTATGACGGCCTTATGAAATCAGGCCGTGTAAAGGGAAGAACAGGCGCAACAACGTCGATATAATTATTTTAGCGTTCTTTGATGTTGTATTTAAAGACTGATGAAGAGATAGGGTTGTTGAGGGAGAGCAATATGCTGGTGTCGAAGACACTTGCCGAAGTTGCTTTATTGATAAAACCCGGGGTCACCACTCTTTATCTCGATAAAGTTGCCGAAACCTTTATCCGTGATAACGGTGCCGAACCTGCTTTCAAGGGGTACGGAGGGTTTCCCGGCACACTTTGCACATCTGTCAACGATGAAGTTGTTCACGGTATTCCCTCAGATTATGTTCTGAAAGAGGGCGACATAATATCAGTTGACTGCGGAGTGATTCTGAACGGGTGGTATGGTGATAGTGCATATACCTTTGCTGTTGGTGAAATTGACAGTGACGTCAGGCGTCTTCTTGATTATACAAAAGAATCACTTGATGAAGGTGTTAAAGAAGCTATAGCCGGGAACAGGGTTGGCGATATCTCATGGGCAGTGCAGAATAAAGCCGAAAGCGGTGGATTTTCAGTTGTAAGGGAGCTTGTAGGGCATGGACTTGGTAAAAGGCTTCACGAACCGCCCGAAGTACCTAATTACGGGAAAAGAGGAACAGGACCAAAAATGGAAAAGGGACTTGTTATCTGCATTGAACCGATGATCAACCTAGGAAAGAAGGAAACGGTGCAGATGAGCGATGGCTGGACAATAAGAACAGTCGATGGAAGACCTTCGGCTCATTTTGAATATGCCATTGCGGTCGACAAGGGACGAGCTGATGTTTTAACAACATTTAAATTTGTTGAAGAAGTTTTAAATAAAATGTAATCGTATGTCGAAACAAGCATCAATCGAACAGGACGGTACAATCATTGAGGCTCTTTCCAATGCTATGTTCAGGGTGGAGCTCGAAAACGGACATGTGATAACAGCACATATCTCCGGTAAAATGAGAATGCACTATATCAAGATCCTGCCGGGCGACAAAGTGAAGGTTGAAATGTCACCCTACGATCTTACAAAAGGAAGAATAACATTCAGATATAAATAAGAAATTTTAAGATAATGAAAGTAAGAGCATCTGTAAGAAAGCGCAGCGCCGACTGTAAAATAGTCAGGCGTAAGGGACGCATATATGTTATAAGCAAGAAAAATCCCAAGTTTAAACAGAGACAGGGATAATTTATATAATTTTGCAACTTATTTAAGAAAAGTAAAATATGGCACGTATTGTTGGTGTTGATTTACCAAGAAACAAGAGAGGCGAAGTCGGCCTGACCTATATTTATGGAGTTGGAAGAAGTACTGCTCAGCGGGTACTCGATGAAGCAGGTGTTGACAGGAATGCAAAGGTCGAGGAATGGACCGATGATCAGATTAATTCAATCCGCCGTATCCTTAACGATAATTACAAGCTTGAGGGGGAACTTCGTTCAGAGACACAGCTGAATATCAAAAGGTTGATGGATATCGGTTGTTATCGTGGTGTCCGCCACCGGCTCGGTCTGCCTGTCAGAGGCCAGAGCACAAAGAACAACGCAAGGACACGTAAAGGAAGAAAGAAAACTGTTGCTAACAAGAAAAAAGCTACTAAATAAATAGAATATGGCAAAGAAAACCGGAGCATTGAAGAAACGGATCGTTAAGGTCGAACCGACAGGCCAGGCTCATGTTCATTCATCATTTAATAATCTTATTATTACCCTGACAAATAATTCGGGTCAGGTGATATCGTGGGCTTCATCAGGTAAAATGGGCTTTAAAGGATCAAAGAAAAATACTCCATATGCTGCCCAGATGGCATCCGAAGAATGTGGTAAAGTCGCATATGATCTCGGATTGAGAAAAGTAAAAGTGTTTGTAAAGGGACCTGGAGCGGGGCGCGAATCGGCAATCAGATCGATCAGTAATGTTGGTATCGAAGTAACAGAGATCATCGATGTTACACCAATGCCTCATAACGGTTGCCGTGCACCCGGGAGAAGAAGAGTTTAATATAATTGCAGATTGCGGATTTTTGATTGCGGATTTAAATCCGAAATCCGAAATCCGAAATCCGAAATCAAAAGAATAAATAAGTAAGTTCAAATATTTTAAAAGAAGATGGCAAGATATACAGGCCCAAAATCAAGAATTGCAAGAAAATTCGGTGAAGCTATTTACGGCCCCGATAAACACTTCGACAGGAAAAATTTTCCTCCTGGTCAGCACGGGATGAACAAAAAAAGGAAAAAGACCTCTGAATACGGGCTTCAGCTCAGAGAGAAGCAGAAGGCAAAATATACATACGGAGTACTGGAAAGACAATTCCATAAAACGTTTGAAAAAGCTTCAAGAAGTAAGGGAGTTACCGGTGAAGTGCTTCTTCAGATGCTTGAAGCTCGTCTCGATAATACTGTTTTCCGTCTTGGTGTTGCCCCTACAAGAGCCTCTGCACGTCAGCTTGTTTCCCACAGGCATATAACCGTGAACGGGGACGTTGTTAATATTCCTTCGTTCCAGCTTAAACCAGGCGATATAATCGGAGTTCGCGAAAAATCAAAATCTCTCGAGACAATAGTCGATTCTCTTACAACAAGGAGGTATTCAAAACTTCCATGGCTTGAGTGGGACGACGCGCAAATGGCAGGTAAGTTCATGAGTGTGCCTGAACGTACAGATATTCCCGAAAACATTAAGGAACAATTAATAGTTGAATTGTATTCAAAATAATTTATAAGAAAAGTCCTATGGCCATTTTATCATTCCAGAAGCCTGACAAAGTTATTATGCTGGAAGCTACCGACAGGTTCGGCAAATTTGAATTCCGGCCTCTTGAACCCGGCTATGGTATTACTGTTGGTAATGCTCTTAGAAGGATTCTTCTCTCTTCACTTGAAGGTTTTGCAATAACCACGGTAAAGATCGAAGGTATCGACCACGAGTTCTCAACCATTACCGGTGTTATTGAAGATGTTACTGAAATCATACTCAACCTGAAACAGGTCCGCTTTAAACGGACTGTTGAAGATGTGGATCATGAGAAGGTCGTTGTTAAAATAAGCGGACAGGAAGCCTTTAAAGCCGGAGCTTTAAGCAACGTTCTCAGCAGTTTTGAAGTTCTCAATCCGGACCTTGTAATTCTGAGGATGGAGCCGGATGTTAAGCTTCAGATGGAACTGACAATAAATAAGGGCAGGGGATATGTTCCGGCTGAAGAAAATCAGCCGGTCGACAGCGAATTCGGACTGATAGCGATCGACTCAATCTTTACACCCGTCAGGAATGTAAAATATTCAGTCGAAAACTATCGTGTTGAACAGAAAACCGACTACGAAAAGCTTCTTATGGAGCTTGAGACAGATGGATCTATTCACCCGAAAGAGGCATTAAAAGAAGCTGCCAAGATTCTTATTTATCATTTTATGCTTTTCTCCGATGAGAAGATCACCCTCGATTCGGATGATAAGATGGCAAATGAGGAATTCGATGAAGAAGTACTTCATATGCGCCAGCTTCTCAAAACAAAGCTTGTCGATCTTGACCTCTCAGTCAGGGCGCTTAACTGCCTGAAAGCTGCTGAAGTCGAAACACTTGGTGACCTTGTGAAATTCAACAAGAACGATCTTCTGAAATTCAGGAATTTCGGAAAGAAATCCCTCACCGAGCTCGATGAATTGCTTGAGTCTATGAGCCTTTCTTTCGGGATGGATGTAAGCAAATATAAATTAGATAAAGATTAAGATAAACTGGTTAAGGATATAGAGAAATGCGACATCAGAGAGTTATTAACCACCTGGGTAGGACAAGTTCACACAGGAAATCAATGATTTCCAATATGGCTGTTTCACTGATCCTTCATAAGAGGATCACAACCACAACTGCAAAAGCTAAAGCGCTTAAAACATTTGTTGAACCGCTTATTACAAAATCGAAGGAAGATTCGACACACTCCAGGCGGGTTGTGTTCGGTTATCTCAAAGATAAGGAAGCAGTTTCCGAGTTATTCCGGGAAGTATCACCTAAAATAGCCGACCGGCCAGGTGGGTATACCAGGATACTTAAGACTGGAAACAGGATAGGAGATAATGCAGAAATGTGTATCCTCGAGCTTGTAGATTTCAATGAAGTAATGAAGAGCGGAGAAACTGCCAAACCAAAAGCCGCAAGGAGAAGAAGAACATCTAAAAAGGCTACCGGTGAAACTGAATCCGCCAAACCCGGGAAGGAAGCTCCGGTAAAAGCTAAAAAGAGTGTAAAGGCTCCAAAGGCTCCTGATACCGGGGAAAAAAAATAAAAGATTTTTTTTAAGGAAAGGGATATGACCATAAAGGCGTATCCCTTTTTTTGTATATATTGCTGCATTGTTTAATAAAAAAAATAAATTCCTATGGGACAAATAGTTAGTGTACACGCCCGGGAGATTCTTGATTCCCGCGGCAACCCGACAATTGAAGTTGATGTTCAGACAGCCAGTGGCTACCAGGGGAGGGCAGCAGTTCCGTCCGGAGCCTCGACTGGGGAGAATGAAGCTCTCGAGCTCCGTGATGATGATAAATCGCGGTATATGGGCAAAGGGGTTCTTAAAGCTGTTCATAATGTTAATAATGTTATTTCCGAAGAAATAATAGGTATGGATATTACTGATCAGGCCGGAATCGACAGGAAAATGATAGACCTCGACGGCACCAAAACCAAGAGCAGTCTTGGCGCCAATTCGATCCTGGGGGTCTCTCTGGCTGTTGCCAGAGCAGCAGCAGCATTTCATGGTATGCCACTGTTCCGCTATATTGGTGGAGCAAATGCGGTTACGCTCCCGGTTCCGATGATGAACATTATTAACGGTGGATCGCACTCAGATGCTCCGATTGCTTTCCAGGAATTTATGATCAGACCAATCGGGGCGGCCAGCTTTAAAGAGGGTTTAAGAATGGGTGCCGAAGTATTCCATTCTCTCAAGAAGGTGCTGAAAGGTCGTGGATTGAGCACTGCAGTCGGGGATGAGGGTGGATTCGCCCCAACTCTTGGCGGGACAGAAGACGCGCTTGAAACCATAGTT
>CAZCQC010000404.1:0-2749 GCA_964500155.1 uncultured Rikenellaceae bacterium
GCCATACCTTCAGGTAAATTTGATCTTCACCGGAGTAATCATGCTTGTTTTTGCTTACTCCGGCTTTTTTTCTCCAGCCAGTGATAACTATCCTGTTGTATGCATACATGAAAAGCTAACCGGTGAACCATGCGTCTCCTGTGGGTTGTCGCACAGCTTCTCACTTATTGTCAGAGGAAGGATCTCAGAAGCAAACGAATGGAATATATACGGGCTCAGGGTGTTCATTTTTTTTGCAGCACAACTGTTAATGAGGATAGGGTTTTCGGTTTTCTACATTAAATATCCTGAGACCGGCAAGCAGCTTATTACCTATGATATTGCTGTTTCAATAATGTTGTTTATTGTATCTTTTCTTCCGTATATTGAGTGGATAATTAAGCAGATCCATCTTTCTTAACCTTCCCAATATCACTTCAGGGGGACTTACTCCCAAACCCCCCAAGGGGGCTTAAAAAGAAATACGGATTTAAAGTCCCCGCCAGTTGGCGGGGATTTAGGGGTGAAAACAATCGTGTTCAGAACCCTTTTCCTACAAATCATTCAGTATATCATACAATATATGACTTTCGAAGCCCTTTGAAAGACCGAACCTCAGCAATTTGCCTTTAAGATCGTATTGATTTTTTGCCTTTACGAATTTTCTGTGCGAATCAAGCGTATCCTTTATCATCTGCCTGTACTGATCTTCATCCAACGATTCGAGCGCTGAAGTGATCAGTTCGGATGAAATATTTTTTGCCTTCAGATGAGCAGCAATTTTTACTTTTCCCCATTTGTTGTGGCAATATTTATCCTTGATAAAAGCATCAGTATACCTCTTATCATTAATGAAATTCTCTTCGATAAGTCTACTGATAGCATTCTTTGCTTCAGGACTGGTTAAACCCCATGACTCCAGTTTTGCACGAATATCCCCGCTGCAATATTCCCTTTTAGCACAGAGAGCCATTGCCTTATTCAGCGCTGTTTTGACAAGAGAATTTTCAGACATCTTTCTTTCCTTTCGCGATACGGTCCTTGCCATTAATATCTTTTATGATCATTATGCCGTTAAATTTATATGAATTCAGGAGTTCCTGCACAGGTTCTCCCATTGCTTCATTTATCTCAAACCATACCGATCCCCCAGGATTAAGAATTTTGCCTGCAAGATCCAGAATAGCCTTGTAGAATTTCAATGGATCGTCATCTGGTACAAACAAAGCCCTGTGAGGTTCAAAATCAAGCACATTCCTGTGCATAAACTGTGACTCAGAGTACCTTATATAGGGCGGATTACTGACAATAATATCCGTATTCTGAATTTGAGATGGCTTAATTTTAAACAGATCAGCCTTTGAAAATGAAACAGCAGAATTATTCAGTTGTGCATTCCTGATGGCAGTTTGCACTGCATGTTGAGATTTGTCTATTCCAGTTATCCTTGCAGATGGTAGATTGACACCCAGGGCAACAGCAATACAGCCCGAACCGGTTCCAATATCAATAATAGTACCTGTAAATCCCCTGTTCTCTTTTAAAATTATGTCGACAAGCTCTTCCGTTTCAGGACGGGGAATAAGAACTCCCCGGTTGACTTTTATAATGCAGTCGTAAAAGATGGTCTCCCCAATAACATACTGTACAGGTTCGCCGGTTTTTAGTTTCCTGCAGTAGCGGATTACCCTTTCAACCTTTTTAGTGTCTGCCATCACCTCATTTTCTTTCAGAAGAGATGATATTTTGTTCATTTCAAAGACTTTCGAGATAATTATACCGGATATGCCTGCATATTCCTGCTCAGTGTATAAACCGGAAAGTTCTCCTGAAATATAATTCCTGATATCTTTAATTGTTTGTAATTTAACAGCCATAAGTCAAAATTAGCACTTTCGGTGAAATGACCGGAAACAATGATCTGAAATTCATGGAAAGATGCCTTGAACTTGCATCAAAGGCGGAAGGCATGACTTATCCCAATCCTCTGGTTGGGTCAGTTATAGTACATGAAGGAGGGATAATCGGAGAAGGGTATCATTTGAAAGCCGGGGGAGCTCATGCAGAAGTAATGGCAATAGATTCTGTCAAAAATAAAGAATTGCTGGCATCATCAGTAATTTATGTGAATCTGGAACCATGCTCCCATACCGGAAAAACACCTCCCTGCACCGACCTTATCATCTCACACAAAATTCCGGTTGTAGTAGTCGGAACAATGGATACAAGCGACAAGGTATCAGGGAAGGGATTGTTGAAACTGAAAGAGGCCGGATGTAAGGTCATTCTTGGTGTAGCTGAGGATAGGTGCCGGAAAATCAACAAGCGTTTTTTTTCTTTCCATGAAAATAGAAGGTCATATGTTACTCTTAAATGGGCACAAAGTGCTGACGGATTCATTGATATTAATAGAGGAAATAATTCCTCAACAGGACCTCGTTGGATAATCGGGAAAACTGAAAGGATCCTTGTCCATAAATGGAGATCTGAAGAACAGGCGATCCTTGTAGGAGGCGGAACTGTAAGGACCGATAATCCTCTTCTGAATGTAAGAGATTGGAATGGTAATAGTCCGGTCAGGCTTATCCTTTCAGGCTCGGGAATGATACCGGATGAGCTGTCTATGAACAAGCTGATCGGTTCGCAGGTTATTTTTTCGTTTTATCCGGAGAAAATAAAGTCTCCGGGATCAGTCCTGGTTAAGCTTAATAACCATGAACCCTCAGCGGTTCAGATCCTTGATTACCTTTACAGGTGGGGATTTCAGTCA
>CAZCQC010000405.1:0-3875 GCA_964500155.1 uncultured Rikenellaceae bacterium
GCAGTAATTATCAGCCTGCTTTTGGTGAGCTTATTTTAAGTGAAATTCCGGAACCCGGAAAGTTCATTGGAAAATATTGTTTGTCTCTTGTAAATACGAACCAAAGGGTAAACAAGCCCCGTCAAAAAAAGCACTTGCCGGGGCTTTTGTATTATGTAAAATCAATAGGGTCTTATGCACGATTCCCGATACTCATATAATAATAATATTGTAACTTCAACATCTCTAAAATTTTGATTATGGGCGAAAACAATTCAAACAAACATTATTTAAAAAACATTGGATTAGAAATAGGGAATGCTCTTGCTTTTTTTGCTGCTGCCGTAAAATTCCGGGATAAACGAATGCAAAAGATTGTCAGGGGTACTTTTACCAGACAAATTAAAGTTATTTTCAGTAGACAGAAAACCCTGCAATATATTGAAAATCACCGTAAGGGTAACTGTGTCAGTTGCGGAGTATGTTGTCAATACATAAGAAGATGTCCTTATTTAACCAGCGAAAATAAATGTGCAATTAATGATACCAAGCATTTCATCTGCCGGGTCTACCCAATTTCTGACTATGACATTCAATTAGTTTCAAAAGTAAGTGATAAGAAATGCGGATACTATTTTGATAATGAAAAAGAGTAATCACTCCTATTGTTTTTACAGCCCTCAGAATACATCTCCGGGGGCTTTCTATTTTTGTGCCAGTTTTCTTTAACTTGATCCTAAAAGGTTGGGGAATGTCGGGAGTAAAAATATCAGGCAGTGATTTTGTTTTTAAGACTATTTAAATGCTTCTCAATATACTTGCACTGATGTAAATATTTTACCCGGAGCTTTAATTGATCTTCTAAACTCCATTCACTATATCTTCTTTTTTTTGTGTGAGTGATTTTCCTTAGCTCCTTTCTAATAGATAATAAGGTTATAAAACACGCTAAACCAAGAATAAAAAAAACAATATCAGGGATGAATACCATTTAGTAAGTATTTAAATCCAAAACTGAAACTATAAAATTATTCACTTGAGATAAACAAAGCAAATTTATTTTGTATTGTCCCCGCCGATCCATATTATTGGAGTTCACACAGCACTGAAACACTCGACTGTCATTAGATAAACCTGGTTATCAGCAGACCGGGTTTTTATTTATGTCAGCATTTACATGATTTTATTGGCACTTCAGTTTGAACATTTTTCCATTCTTATGCCAAAAATTGTATTATAATGTTCTTAAAGTGACAGAAAATGATTTAAAAGTTATAGACGTTGTCATTTAAACTGCAGAACTTCACATAAGAATTTGGTTAATCATGATCGTAGAAATTGATATTGCAGAGACTTTTATCTAACTTATCTGGACAATTAATTACTAACTGCTATGAAAACCAAAGTATTTTTGCTATTCTGCTTTAGTATTGGTATTGGCATAACACAAATTTCTGCACAGGGAGGCGTTATGTTCGATACCTTTATCGTCACTCTTCGTCCCGGTGTTACAATGGATCAATATCTGGATTTTCTAAAAACCAGGTACGTATCTGAATATAATATAAATTTCCCAGGATCAAAATTGAAGTTAGGGAGTCCTGATTCCTGGAGGAAGAAAAATCAATATTCTTTCTTTTATACTTTTGAATCAGATAAGGAACATCACAAATACTACATAAATAATGGAAAAGACATGACCGATGAATGTAAAGCAGCCTGGGAGAAAATGGAATCAGTTAAACAGGAAGTAAGCAAATATATTTTAGATTCAAAACGAGTGGAATCTGAATGGGAAATGTGGATGGATGAAGTTATCATTAAATAATATATTTTATTAAATCCTCATACTATTAAATCCTCGTACTATTAAATAATACTCTGATTTATATTTATGATTTTCTAAATATTTGCATTGCCCTCGGAAATAAACTCCGGGGTTTTTATAAAATTAAATTGACTTTGGCTTTTTACCGGTATAACATTATATAAAAATAACTTTAAAATGTGCTGATATGAAAACAGAAAACAATACCCGGTGTTGCTCATTATTACTAATGGGATTAATATTGGTTTTTTCCAATAGTTGCAATAAAGTTGAAGAATCTGTGATTAAAGATGGTGATGATAATGTTTATACGTCTGTTACTATTGGCACACAGGTATGGCTGGTTGAAAACCTCAAAACTACAAAATTCAATGATGGGATACAAATAACTAATGGAACAGACAATACTGCATGGTCCAGTTTGACAACTGCTTTATACTGTTGGCATAATAATGATATTTCAAACAAATCTCCCTATGGCGCACTATATAACTATAGTGCAGTTGCCTCAGGTAAAATATGCCCGGTTGGGTGGCATGTGCCAGGTAATACAGAACTAAATACTTTAATAACATTTTCAGGTGGAGAAGGTTTAGCTGGTGGAAAATTAAAAGAGTCAGGAACAGCGCATTGGCAGGCACCAAACTCAGGAGCAACGGATGAATATGGTTTTAAAGCGCTTCCGGGAGGAAGACGTGAAAGTGTTGTTACAGGAGGATCAGGAGGAGGATTTACATCAATTGGTCAGGCAGGTTGGTATTGGGCAATGGATGAATCAGGTCCTGGCACTGTTTTGCGATATCTCTTCAATCTCAGTACCAGCCTGACATTATCTCCATCGACAAATGATGCAGCAAAAACTATGGGTTGTGCAGTTCGGTGTATGAAGGACTGAAGGTTACCGACAAGAATCTCATTTTTAAGGTTCGAATCGTGGTTTGTGAAACTCAGAAGGCAGCCATCCAGACTGCCTTTAAGTGATTCCGGCGCGACTCGAACGCGCGACCCATCCCGAGGACTCGGGATTGCTCTATCCAGCAAAAAAAAACACCCTTCCATGTGTTTCTTGTGATTCCGGCGCGACTCGAATGCGCGACCCATCCCGAGGACTCGGGATTGCTCTATCCAGCAAAAAAAAACACCCTTCCAGGTGTTTCTTGTGATTCCGGCGCGACTCGAACGCGCGACCCACAGCTTAGAAGGCTGTTGCTCTATCCAACTGAGCTACGGAACCTGATTCAGGCTGCAAAAATACATTATTTTTCAGATTCAACAAGTAGAAAACATCCCCCTACCCCCTTCAAAGGGGGAATTAAACTGATTCTGCCGATTTCATATAATTGACAAGTCCTTTTTTGTCAATTATCTCCTTGAGCTTCCCGGGAAGAGGCTCAAAACTGAATTGTTTGTCCCCGATCATTATTTCTCCTTTCTCCAGACTAACAGACACATTTTCTCCCTGTTTGTAAGCCTCAGCAGCCTCTTTATGAACAATCAGAACAAGCCCCTGGTTTATTGATGACCGGTAAAATATCCGGTTGACAGATTTGACTATGATTGTACTTATACCCGCATAAGCAAGTCCTACCGACGGGTGCTCCCTTGAACTTCCGCACCCGAAATTATCTCCCGTTATAATTATATCACCAGGTTTTGCATTTGATCTGAAAGAAGGATCAAAATCCTCAAAAAGATGCGGGATAATTGAAGCTGGGTCAGAGCTTAGAATATTATAAGTGTATTTGCCGGCAAACATCTGATCGGTATTAAGATTATCCACATCGGAATAATTCCAGACATTCCCCGATTTCCTGTTTTCTCCCTCCTTTATTACCGACGTAATACTCTGGCTGGCAGAAAAGGGGTATCCGGATAGTTCACTACTTTCACGTGGATCTGTAATGACCCCCGTAAGAGCCGAAGCAGCAACCGTAGCCGGAGATGCGAGATAAATTCCTGCCTCCTTGTTTCCCATCCTTCCGGGGAAGTTCCGGTTAGCTGTAGAAATAACAGTGTGTCCGCTGGCGGGAATCCCAAGGCCTGTGCCGAGGCATGGTCCGCATGAGGG
>CAZCQC010000406.1:0-15634 GCA_964500155.1 uncultured Rikenellaceae bacterium
CAGCTGCCTGTAGGCTCCCCCGTCGGTGCAAATAATTCCCCTCAGTCCCCAGTCATTCATCGTTACATTCCTCAATACCGGATGAACAGTGCAAGGGATGCCATTGTACTTGTTATAGGCTGCCATAAAACATTGTGATCCTCCTTCCACAACTCCTTTCCAGAAAGCATAGGAATAGTATTCACGGAAGAGTCTGTCATCAAAATCGGAACTATTGTATGTACGGTTGTTTTCGTTGCTGTTGGCGAGGAAGTGCTTCATCAGCGAAGCCGTTTTCCAGTAGACGGGATCGCTTCCCTGGAGTCCCCTTACAAAAGAAGTAACGAGTGCACCGTTAAGGAAGGGATCCTCTCCAAAACACTCTTCGGTCCTTCCCCACCGTATATCGCGACCCATGTCGGCATTTGGTGCAAATACAACCAAACCCCCTGTCCCGAATTTCTTATTCTGGGCCAGAAATCTTGCTTCCGTTGCCTGCCAGTCAGCTATTCTCTTTATAAGCCCGGTGTCCCATGTCTGCGCAAGACCATAAGCCTGGGGGAAAGTGGTTGTTGGAGAAGCCTTTGGCCCTTTCACTGCCCAGTTAGCCGGACCACTGTAAGCGAGTCCATGCAATCCTTCTATTGTTCTGGTTCCCTGTACTCCAAGACGCGGAACCGCAATACGGGTCGACAGACAACTGATCTTCTCATCGGGTGTCATCAGCGAAATAAGATTTTTAATCCGTTCATCTTCAGGAAGATTTGTATTCTGAAAGGGATACTTCTGGGCCGATAAACCCGTTAAATTAAAAATCAAAACCAGGATAAGACTAAGCTTTTTCATGTTTTAAAGAACTATATGAAAGTCAATTATTTGATTTCTTTACTGATGATGTTGACAAATCGTGTAGTTGATATATACCTGTCAGCAAGTATTTTACCATTATAAATCAGATTAAAGATCCCGTATGCTGAAGGCGCCTTTTGTGCTTCGGCAGGTGTTCCGATCTCGATTATTTCAGGAGTCAGTTTCCTCTTTTCCATTATCGGCTTTACTTCTTCAATAAACCTTGCAACCCAGGGACATTGCTTTGAATAAATGATAGTGAGTCCCTTATATCCTGACAAATCGTTACCCGATATATTTAATACAGGCATTGGTCCATTAACAAATTGTTTAACAAGAAGCTGGTCTTTACCAGAAGTTTCCGTTATTCTGTATCCGTTTTTCAGGAATATCCTGCTGTCTGCCATGAATGAACCATTACTTACAAGTATAGCAACTCCCTTCATTCTCGAAGCATCTTTTTCAACCTCGCTTATTAGCATCTTTCCAAGTCCCTGGTGCTGGTACTTTTTATCATAAGTCCAAAGACAATGGATAAACATATAGCCCCTGGCGTCAACAGGTCGCCAGCAATATTCTCCCGGAACATACTCAATAAATCCTTTCGGACTCTTTTCTCCTTCGAGGTATAGCAATTTGATCTTTAATCCGTTTTTGAACTGTTCAAGCATCCAGTTTGTCTTAATCTTGAAATATTCATTTTTAGGATTAATAAAACATATCGCACCAGGATGTTCTGGAAGGTTTTCTGCTGTTACTTCTACAATCCGGGATAGAAAAGTCATTAGCTTTATTTAATAATGAAATGTAATCATTTACTAATTTAGGAATATTACTTTGTTCCCGGGATGATTGAAGGGTAAAATTCTTGCATTAAAGGCAAAAGAAAAATGCCACGAATACATGAATTATTTTTATATTTACTTTGGAATATGTCTTTGCATGCATGATCTTATCTACAAAGAGGAATGCTTTTCCATTATCGGGAAATGCTTTGAAGTTCATAATAATCTTGGAGCGGGTTTTCTGGAAATTGTTTATAAAGATGCTCTTGAATATGAATTCAGAAACGCATTTATTCCATTTGAAAGAGAGAAAGATTACTCAGTACATTATAAAGATGTAATACTTCCTCACAGATTCTATGCCGATTTTGTTGTATATGATAAAATAATACTCGAGATAAAAGGAGTATCTGGCATTGCAGATGAGTTTATCGCTCAGGCTATAAATTATCTTAAGGTTTCTAATAACAGACTTGCTCTGATAGTTAATTTCGGAGAGTTGAGGTTGAATTATCGAAGAATTATTTTGTAGTCATTGAATTACTTTTTATCAATGACTTGAAGATTCGTGTATTAGTGGCAAAAGAAAAATGCTACGAATGCACTAATAATTTACAAAAGGCTGTTATTCAGATGAATGAAATAGAGGGTCAGCTAGGCCATCCATGGGCGTTCTCGTACCCGGGCATTTGACAGAGCATCAAGGGCAATATTTACATCCTCAACGATCTGGAAATCGTACATCCCAAGGCATATAAAATCAGCCCCATTATTAAATGCGTAATTAAGTCCTTCCTCAGGTTTGATAGCACCTGCTGCAAGTACCTTGAATGCAATCCATGGTTCCTTCAAAGTACCCATATACCGAACGGTTTCTTCAGGATCAAAATCAAATTTGTTATCGTTCCATTCCTGATTTGTTTGAGCCGACCAGTATTTATAATTATGGCAGGTTTTTACCCAGAAATCCGGCTTCAGACCATAATCGACACAGGCTTTTATTGCTTCAATCCTGTGAGCACCGATGCCAGCAGGTTTACCGTTGGCACGGATCTGTTCAAGTCCTGCTTTAATTAATTCCATTCTTTCAGCAACAGTCCTTTTCTTTGGATCGTCCCATTCAGGATTTGTAAAACGGTCGGTTATTTCACCCTGACAATAAAGAGCATCCCAGTCTGCTGCAAGCGACATCTCAATCCCTTTTTGAAAATCGAGGTTGGTTCCACAATCAGAAATGAACTTGATTTTGCCACGGAATTCATGCCTGTATTTCTGAAATATCCTTCCCATTTGCGGATTGGAAATTATTGCATTCATTCCGCATTTTTCCCCAAGGGCAAGCGTCTGAAGTACCTTCTCATCGGTATGATAAGTCTTAACAAGTTTTGACACATAGATAAGATCTCTTGCATGGGCCCATCCGCCAATCAGGTTTCCTCCCATAAGAAGACGGCTAAGCTCAAAATCTGCAGGATTCCCGTTCTTATCCCTGTACTTTATAACTCCTTTCGGAACCTGTCCTTTAAGGTCCTTGAGCGTTGAATAATTGAATTTCAGCAAGGTGGCACCCGAATTGGCATCCATCCCGTCAATGGCAAGAAGCTTTTCCTCAAAACTATCCCATTTCTTTTTCCTGTACAAGGCATATGCAAATGCTCCTAAAGCAGGAATTGATATAAGATCCCTTAAAGCCTCACGCCGGCCTACTCCCGTTTTTGAATCAGCAGGCATCTCCCCGACAGGCTTTCGGGCTCTCTCCTCCCTCCATCTTTCAATCAATCGGTCAAAACTGAAATGGTATTCCCGGGAAAGGAAAATGAATAATGCAAGAGCAAATAATTCGATAAGATTTCTGTTTACCCAGAGGTAGCTCCCCTCCACCGGAACTCCAAACATATACCCGGGTAACGGGGGGTAGGCCACGAAGTAAAAGAACAGCATCAGTGTTCCACCCGCAGCGGCCCATCGTGTGAACAAACCCAGAATCAGACCCAATCCGACAAGAATCATTCCCCAGATATTTATGAAATCGATGACAGCGATTGCTGTCTGGCTTCCTGCCATTGCAGTGAACAATGGAGCAAAAATCCATTTTGAGCCCGCAAGGTATGGGGCAGAACTCCATCCTGCAGTCATTATTTTAGATATACCCTCATACAGGAAATGCCATCCGATAACGATTCTGACGATTGTCAAAGCCCAGGGAAGCAATTGATTTGTTTTTATCCGCGAGGTTGATGCCATAGCAATATTATTATTTCGTTTTTCTTTCAGATTGATTTACAATATTATCGAATTTTATTTCAAGTCCGGTATCAAGTTTGGCCAGATTTTTCCATTCTTCTGAACCATAAACCCCTGCCGATGAATAATCGAACGGAACAAAACCCATCTTTTTGGCAACAGAACTCTTCTCCAGATGGAAATCGAACTTTGTTGGATTGACAAATAATGGATCGGCTACTACCGAATGGATATCCTTTCCCGACTTCTTCCATCCGGCAAATGAAACATCACCGAACTTAATATCTTTTGTTCTGGTATCCCAGTAAACATTTTTGTCAGCAAACATATTGAATTTATGCCAGTTACTGCTGAGAAGAGTGCCATCGTTAAAATATATTATGTTATTTGTGAACGAAAGGGACCTGTGTTCCTCTATCCTTGTAGCCTGCAGCTGCGACCTGATATTATATGCAAAAATATTGTTTCTTATCAGATTTTCTTTCCCGTAATGCTGATGAAACCCCGAATTTTTACACACATACACAAGATTGTTTTCCATGATAATACCGTAAGAACCTTCATCGGTATAAAGTCCCCAGCCTCCATAGTCGAATGAGTATACATGGTGTATATGGTTATTGGCGACAACAGTTCCTTCAGATGCCCCAAGTGTATATACACCACCCATATCGCAAAGTTCTCCCCAGCCGAGATGATGGATGTGATTGAATGCAATCAGGTTACGCTTTGAAGGACTCTGAGCATATCCCCAAACCCATCCGACAGAGATACCCGAGTAACGTAAATCAGCTATTTCATTATGGATAAGCTTATTATCACTTGCATTGAATATAATGATGCCGACAGCACACGGGAAAATATGACCCGCATCCCTGATTATATTATTATCAACTGTTATAGTGTTTGTTATTTCACCAGCATCGGGTCGGATTATGGTCTCCCCTATTTTGACACCTCCTGCCCCAAGATCGTGCATATAACATTGATATAATTTACAATTACTGCAAGCCCGGCGAAACCAGAAAGCATAAGTACCTGTATGCGTTATTTCACAATTCCTGAATTCAATATTGTCCGCAAAATCGATGGTGACAACTGCATCAACAGGAGCGGCAGCCTGAGCAGGTTCATTTCCGTCACTTGGTGTCTTGTAACCTGCTACTTCAAACACCAGGTTTTCAAATTTTATATTCTCCACTTTTTTACCTGATGAATTGTCACCCTGAATTGAAATAAACTCCTTGATGACGGGAATATGGAAAGTTGTATTTTCAATTGTTTCACCTTCAAGAGGGATGTACCAGAGGTAACCGTCGCGGTCGAGGAACCATTCACCAGGAACATCCAGGGCAGCTTTAAAATTTTCAATCAGGTATCTTGATTTACTATTTATCGGATTCCATGGCTTCATGCCTTCACCGGCAATATAGACCGATGATGTACCCTTTGAGAAACCTGTCACCCTTTTCCTTGTGTTATCCCAGTTGTGATAAAAAACAATCAGGGCATCCTGAAAATCCTGCCTGGAAAATGATTCAAAATTTGCCGTGTCTGCATCGTCAAGCCCAACCTTCTGAACAGCCAGTTCAGGAGATCTCCCTTCCCCTTTTTCAAGAATTGTTTCAGCGACATTTTTCACCCGGAAGAATCCATCATTGGGACTCTTTGCACGGACAGCCCTTCTGCCGTTAACATAAAGCTGTTCAAAGTAAGAATCGTACCAGGCTACCTGAGGAACAAATGCTCTCCACAGCTTTGCATTCACTTTTTCAAATCCTGAAATAGGTATCCCGCCCCTGAAAATAGCTTTTGAGCCAGGTTCACATTTAAATACCAGAGGAGAAGCTGGCGTACCTGAATCATCTGTTGTCAGGAAAAGAGGTTGCATCATAAAATATTCACCGGCTGCTGCAACGATTTCAACAGGTTCATCAGGTTTCATAGTTTTCCTCAACTCCCTGGCCTTGTCGCGAGCAGCAGTGAGGGTTGTGAGAGGCTTATCAACAGTTCCGGGGTTGGTGTCGGCTCCGGAAGGTGAAACATAAATTTTCTGGCTGAAAGCTAATTCCTGAAAGGAAAATAATAAGATAATCATCAGGGAAATAGCGGATTGACACTTCATATACTTTTATTTTTTTTGTAGTGATAAGTTAATTGATTTAATACTGAAATCCAATATCTTCACTTTTGACTGCTAAAACCAGCAACAGTCTGAATATTTTTTAAATTTAAGTTATTTTAAGTCTAACACAGAATAATATGAACATAACCGGAAATTTTTACAAAATTGTACTGATTGTAACAATTGTTACATTAACAGGTTGTCAGAATATATACAGGCTGGAAACTGAAAAGTTCTTAATTGAATTTGGAAGCAAAGGAAACCTGCTTGGTCTGAAAGATAAAGAGAATGGACATGACTTTCTTTCCAAAGAAGTCCCTTCTTATTTATTGACTTTAAAAATTGACGGAAAATTTTGCGAACCAACTTCTCTCTCAGCTTCTGATGACATTTTGCTTCTCAATTATGCTGTGAAAGAGGTATCGGCAAAAATTAAATCAGTAATGAAAGACTCTTATATCACCTTCGAACTTGTGGAAATATCTGATAAAGAAACGGTTGAGCTTATTCAATGGGGACCGTTCAAAACCTCGATCAAGGAAACGGTTGGAGAAACGGTCGGAGTTGTAAGGGACACAACCTTTGCCATTGGAATCCAGACACTTAATCCCAGGACTCTGGGTGGTTTTCCAGAAAATGAAGATGATAGTTTTACCGGCTATGATATATTTGCTACAACCAGCCTTGTCGATGTTGCTGATTCTGTGCATATTCTTTACAGGGGCAACACCGCCAGGCCTGAAAAATACGGGAGTTCTCTAAATGCTTATACCCGTTCAAGGACCATTGACCGGATAGTATCATCGATGCAGCATGAAAGATACACTGCCCCTGCTTTCAATGATGAAGGTATTGAAGGTTCTAAAATCGCTCTTTTTGGATGTAAGCCTGATGAGGTGCTGAATGTAATAGAAGAGATAGAGCTTACAGAAGGATTGCCTCATCCTCTTCTTGACGGAGTGTGGGCAAAACTCTCAAAAAGAGCCGTTTCAGCGTATCTGATTCAGGACTTCACCCGTGAAAATTACCGGCAAGCTATTGAACTCACCAAAAGAGCCGGCCTTAAATACCTGTATCATGGGGACCCATTTAATAACTGGGGACATTTTGATCTGAAGAACAGCATGGACTGGGATGAGCTTGCTGCCATTGTTGATGAAGCAGAATCTCAGGGAATACGAGTTGGCGCCCATATCCTGTCAAATTTCATTACAACAAATGATCCTTACGTTACACCTGTCCCCGATAAAAGACTGGCAAAAGTTGGAAGCGCTGTATTAACTGAAAGCTTTTCTGATGATGAAACCAGTATCGGTATTTCAGATCCATCATTTTTCAATCAGATGCAGAATAATACTCTCCATGCTGCTCTTATTGGGAATGAACTGGTCAGGTATGATAAGGTTTCCGATTCCGAACCATGGCAACTGCTTGGATGTGAGCGTGGAGCATTTGGAACTGCTGCTACTTCATTCAGAAAAGGGGATACAATATCAAAACTTGCCGATCATGCATATAAGGTCTTTCTGACCGATAATGATCTTTCGGCTGAGGTGTCTTCAAGAATAGCGGACCTGTATAATAAAACGGGGCTGAAACAGATTTCATTCGACGGACTTGAAGGGAACAGTTCAACAGGAATGGGGAAATACGGAGAACTGCTATTCGTGAAAAACTGGTATGATCGTCTGATTCCTGAAATCAAGAACGACTACATTATGGATGCCAGCACGCCAGGGCACTATTTCTGGCATATGTTCACCAGGATGAACTGGGGTGAACCATGGTATGCCGGATTTCGCGAAAGCCAGACTGAATACCGGCTGCTAAACCAGGACTATTTTCGGAGGAATTATATACCCTGCATGTTAGGATGGTTCAGTATGAGACCATCCACAAGCATTGAGGATATTGAGTGGATGCTCGCAAGAAGTGCCGCATTCGATGCAGGTTATGCACTTGTTACAAGTGCTACAGTATTTGAAAAGAATGGCTGTGGAGAACAGATACTGGAGAAAATACGGGAATGGGAGAAGGCAAGGATGAGCGGGGCATTCAACTGTGACCAGAAAAAGAGGATGGAAAAAATAAAGAATGAATTCACCCTTAAAGTCTCAGGTGAAAACCAGTGGCTTCTCATCCCTTATGAAGTAAAAAGATATGAACATGTGCATCATGAACTTCAACCGGGACAGCCGGTTTCAACTTTATTCAAATTCAATAATCCTTATGCTGAACAGAATGTTTGTTTCATTCTTACCGCCAAAGATGGCAGTATTGAAAATATCTCAATTTCAATTGATAACCACCCAAAAGCAGTCCTGCAGGTCCTAATCAAACCCGGGCAAAATCTGAAGTATGAAGGCGGTAATGAAGCTTCGCTTTTTTCAGAGAACTGGCAATTGATAAGGACACTGAAGATAAATAATGATGCTTTCAGAATCGGAAACGGAGATCATGATTTTTCTGTTGAATGCAGGTTCCCCCAGGATAATAAGGGCACACTGAAGCTGGAAATAAAAACTGCCGGTCAGCCCGAATCCCTTGGATCGGGGCCTGAAGCCGAAAAACTATAACACCAGCAAGCTGGTAAATGGAACAGTTTTTTGCTTATTCATAAATATTGTTCAAGAAAACGTTTGCAGAGAACAAGGGAGTATTTACGATCCTCCAATGATCCCTCAAAGCTCTTATCCTCGACTTCCACGCATACAGGTCCGGAATAACGAATGTCATTCAGGGTGGAAATGAATTTTCCCCAGTTAATATCACCCAGCCCCGGTAGCTTCGGAGAATGAAACTCGAGCGGAGTTGCCATAATACCAACATCATCAAGCTTTTCGCGGTATAGCTTTGCATCCTTAAGGTGAATGTGGAAAAGCTTTTCCTTAAACTCAAAAAGGGGTTTAATGTAATCCATTTGCTGCCAGAGAAGGTGTGAGGGATCATAATTTAATCCGAAATGTTCACTTCGGATCTCGCTGAACATCCTTCGCCATATTGCCGGTGTGGTTGCAAGGTTATTCCCTCCGGGCCATTCATCTTTTGAAAATATCATAGGGCAGTTCTCTATCCCAATCTTAGTATTTTTTTCACCAGCATACCAGATTATTTCCGGCCAGACCTGCCTGAACACCTCAAAATTTTCATCAACCGACCTGTTCTTATCCCGGCCGATGAAGGTATTTATTTTATTTATCCCAAGCATTGCTGAAGCATTTATCACTTTTTTGATGTGATCGGTATAGACCTTCCTTTTCTCCTGATCAGGATCAAGCGGATTAGGGTAATAGCCCAGCCCGGATATCTCAACTCCTTTTAAATTAAGATATTGGTTAATTTCGTCGGCACGTTTCTGATCAAGCTGGTCAACATCGATATGGGTTACTCCTGAATATCTTCTTTCAGCTTTGCCGACCGGCCAACAGCAAACCTCTATGCATTTATAACCAAGCCCTGAAGCATAGTCGATAAGCTCTTCTAAAGTGAGTTCAGGCAATATTGCACTTACAAATCCCAGTTTCATATAGTTTCCTTTAAAGTATTAATTCAATATTATCAATTCCGGTATTAGACCCCCTCCTTTTTATTTCCCCAAGGGGAGACCTTCCCCCCTGGGGGAAAGCACGGAAGGGGGTTTTGAACACATTACAAATCTTAATCAATCAGACCAGCAAGAGCAGCGCCTATAAGACTCGACTGCTCTACTCCGGTGAATTCCACGTATCTTTTAATATCTCCGCTGAGGTATGCTGAAAAATATATCCCAAACCGCTCTTTCAGCTTATGAAGTTTATAGAAAGTTGTTCCTTCGATTGTTATTAAAACCGGCTTTTCAGGGCTGGATCCCTTTGCGGTTTTCAGAACAACGGCAGCCAGGTTTGCTGCTACAAGCTTGGCGGCACGGTCAATAAGGCTCTCAATTATATATAAACTCCTTTCCCTGTCTTTGGCGTCAGTGAAGCATTCAACGAGAATATTGCCATTAGAATTAACATCCGATACATAACTGTTTGCCTCTTCCGCTGTAAGTTCTGCAATACTGTTCAGTCTTTCAGATCCTGATCCGGAAAATAAGCCTTCCTTTGAAGCAGCTTTCAGGACAAAAAGGCAAAGGCCTCCGAAATAGCCTCCCGAGAACATCTTTTCAAATGTATAATTACCCGGATTCATTGTTGTATTATCAAAGGAGATATCAAGGTCAGTCCTTGGCGCCTTTGCGAAATTTCCCGATTCGACATTTATTATCATACTCTTACCCGGATCCAGCTCCGGATTTTTAGATATTCTACTGTTGCTTTCAATATAACAAGTATTTGTGCCGGTACCCAGTATATATCCCATGAATGAATCATAGTCTTTTCCATATGAAGAGGATTTTCCTGCCAGAAGGGTTGCAACAGTATCATTGAGAAGAACTATCCTTTTATAAGGTGTACCAAGGGCTTCGAGCAGAGATTTCCCTATAATCTGACCAATCACCTCCGGTGCCTGAACCTCCTTGCAGAACTGCAGGAGCCGGCCATCCTTATCGGGGAAAATTTCTGTCGGATAGGAAAAACAGAATCCTATCCGGTCCGCTTTTTCAGCTAATGGTTTGATAAATCCTGACATTGTATCAAAAAATTCCTTTTTCGATACCTCCCTGTCAAGACCCGGCATTAAGCCATTGACAATACGGCCAATTTCGAGTTTACCATTGACGTTGAATTTAATAAGAGCAGCCCTGAAATTGGTGCCTCCGGCGTCAATGGCGACAACTGGAGTCTCCTTAAGAAATTCATTGTCCGCTTCTATGTAGGTCGGGATCATTCTGAGAGAGCTTTTCTCTCCCTTCAGACCTCCAAGCATTTCAGAATTAAATAACCCTACCAGCTGTCTCATGTCAACATCACCGGCTCTTAAATTGTGATCCCTTAGAAATCTATCTGCCTTCTCCATTATGTTTATTTGTCTTTAGTTTTATTTCTTAACCCTGATCATATTATTAATCAACAGGTTGATATTTTGGTCCATTTTATCACCAAAGTATAAAAAATATTTCTTTTAACTTTATCCTTGAAGTGAATTGGGTTGCAAAATAAAAAACCCGATACTACTTTTATCCATCTATAACTATTTATATCTATTTATTTCTACTTATTTCTATTTATTTCTATTTATTTCTATTTATTTCTATTTATTTCTATTTGTTTCCTAAATAAATACCCCAAATGAACAAAGTAACTGAAATAGCAAAAATGATCGATCATTCAATTCTTCACCCGACACTTACAGATGAAGATTTAAGAAGAGAATGCGAAGTAGCCAGAAAATATAACGTCGCATCAGTCTGTGTCAAGCCGTATGCGGTGAAGCAGGCTGCGGAGCTTCTCAGGGGAAGTGATGTACTTGTTGGGTGTGTTGTTGGATTTCCGGCAGGCAACTCATCCATAGCAGTAAAGACTTATGAAACTGAAACAGCCTGCAAGGATGGGGCAGTTGAAATTGATATGGTGATCAATATCGGGAAGGCACTTCAGGAAGACTGGGCCTATCTTGAAGAAGAGATTAAAACTGTCGTCGACACATCACACAGATGCGGTGCAATTACAAAGGTTATTTTCGAGACTGACTTTGTTACACAAGATGATCATAAAATAAAGCTTTGCGAGATATGCTCAAAGGTTAAAGCTGATTATGTAAAAACTTCAACCGGTTTTGGATTTGTAAAGGGTTCTGATGGCAAATACTCATATACCGGGGCTACAGCACATGACCTTTCTCTTATGAGGAAATACTCAGCTCCCGGTGTAAAAGTCAAAGCAGCAGGTGGAGTCCGCACTCTTACTGATCTTTTAAAATTCAAGGAATTAGGGATTACCAGATGCGGTGCCACAGCTACTGTAACCATGCTAGAAGAGGCAAAAAAGCTTTTCATCGAAAAATAATGAAACCATGAAAAACAAGACCTTTCTTTTCATCTTTCTACTTTTGATGCTGTTCTCATGCAGAAATGAACATTCTCCGTTGAGCCTGCATCCAGATAATCCACATTATTTCCTCTTCAGAGGCAAGCCCGCAATACTGATTGGATCGACTGAGCATTATGGTGCGGTTATGAATCTTGATTTTGACTATGTCAGGTACCTTGACGAGATTTCGGAAAAAGGATTGAATATTACAAGAACCTTTTCTGGCATTTATGTTGAACCAGAGGGAGCTTTTAGTATTGCAAAGAACACTCTTGCCCCCGCTAACGGGAGATTTATCTGCCCATGGGCAAGAAGCAACGAACCGGGATATGCCGGCGGAGGCAATAAATTTGATCTTACAAAATGGGATCAGGAATATTTTGCACGTTTGAAGGACTTTATTGATGAAGCGGGAAAACGGAATATTGTCGTTGAACTTGATCTTTTCTCAAATTTCTACGATACCATTCAGTGGAAGCTCAGTCCGTTGTACTATTCAAATAATGTGAATGGTCTCAAGCTGGTTGAAGATCACAGGGAAGTGCTTTCATTGCGCCATCCCAGGCTTTTAAAAATACAGGAGGATATGGTAAAAAAGATCCTCGAAGAATGCAACTCTTTCGACAACCTGTATTATGAGGTCTGCAATGAACCCTATTTTGGCGATAAGGAGGCTCTCGATGCCTGGGAGGACCGCATGACAGGGATCATTGATGGCATCGAAAAAGGATTGCCCCTGAAACACCTTATCTCTCAGAACATTGAAAACGGCTCAATGAAAGTTGAAAATCCTCATCCGGCAGTTTCCATTTTCAATTTTCACTATGCAAAACCTCCTGTCACAGTTGAAATGAACTATGGGCTGAACAAGCCGATCGGCGACAATGAAACGGGGTTCAGCGGTATTGAGGATGCACATTACCGGACTGAAGGATGGGATTTCATGACAGCAGGCGGTGCTCTTTACAATAATCTTGACTACTCTTTTACTGCTGATAATGAAGACGGAAGCTTTGCAGTGGCTCCGGGTCAGCCGGGAGGTGGAGGCGCAAAACTCAGAAGTCAGCTTTCAATACTAAAATCCGTTTTTGGCGAAATCGATTTCATAAAAATGGAACCTGTAAATTATACCCTGCAGCCCAGGCTTCCGGAAAAAGCAACTGTAAGGATACTCGCTGAAATGGGTAAACAATATCTTGTCTATATAAATAACTGGAACCCTCAGAAGGAAATACTACCGGCAACTGAAAATTTAAATTCATCTGATTTCAGTGTTCCGGTTGAGTTGCCATCCGGCAATTATTCATGCGAATGGATCGATCCTGTAACAGGTCAGCGAACAGAATTAATTGTCAACGGACATAAAGGCGGGGAACATACATTTATTCCTGCTTCACTGAAAGAAGATCTTGTTCTGTTAATTAAAAAAGAGTTGTGATATGAGAAAGAAAACTGCGCTTCCTTTACTTACCATTTTATTGCATCTGACCTCTTTCATTCAGGTAAATTCACAGAATCTTCTTAAAACATGGGATGTATTAGAGATTACACTTGTTTCGAAGACTGCCTCTTCGAATCCTTACCTGGAAATAGCACCTGACAAGACTCCTTTTCTGACAGCGCGTTTTACCGGAACGGATGGTAAGGCAACAGGTCAATTAATAACAGTTCCCGGATTCTGGGACGGCAATAATACATGGAAAATAAGGTTTGCTCCTCCCCTTTCAGGTACCTGGAATTATGTGACTAACTCTGCCGACAGGAAAATGAATGGAAAAAAAGGGCAGCTGATTGTTACAGGCTGGACTGAGGAGGAGCTTAAGGCCAACCCGACAAGAAGGGGCTTTGTAATAGTAAATAATGAAGCGGAAAGAAAAGGAAGATATTTTACCAACAGCGACGGGACTCCATTCCTTTGGATCGCTGATACGTGGTGGGACTGGACAAACAGAAAGATAAAATTTGAATCCTTTAAAAAACTGGTTGACACGAGGGCAAACCAGGGTTTTAACATAGGTCAGCTCTTTTTTGCAGCCAATGGATGGGGAAGAGAGAGCTCTCTTCTTGATGCTACATTTCAACACCCTGATATTGAACAAATCAGGAATATTGAAAAGATGATCAGATATGCAAACTCCAAAGGAATCACTGTTTGGATACATCCCTGGTGGAGCCGCGAGGGGATCAACAAATCAATAGGGGAAGAAAACATTATCCGATGGTGGAGGTATGTGATACACCGGCTGCATTCATACAATGTAATATGGGTACTTGCGGGTGAATATAATATGAACAACTATGGAGGATTTCCGCTCAGCTTCTGGAATGAAGTCGGATCATTAATAAAAAAAGAGGACCCTTATAACCGGATTACAGGAGCCCATCCCACTCCGCCAATGTGGAGCGGGGGTGCAGATGCGCCTCAGTGGTCAACAGCCGAAGCCATCCACAGCCAGACGTGGCTCGATTACAACCAGAGTCAGACTGGTCATGCCCGCTGGTGTAATGAACTTATACCAGAAATAATTTCCAGGGCTTATAAAATGGAACCTGCCAAACCGGTCGTTGTCACCGAACCCTGGTATGAATTCATCGAAGGTAATCCTGCTGCAATGGATATCAGGTTCGGAGCCTGGAGTGCAGTCATGTCGGGGGCAGCAGGACACTCATACGGAGGCGGGCATATATGGAGGGTTCATCTGCCTGAAAGGCCTACGGGATTGGGTAGCTGGCCAATGGACACCAGCTTTGTTACTAATACGATGCTCTACCCCGGAGCTGTTTCTGTCGGATTCATGGGGAAATATCTGAGTAAAATGGAATGGTGGAAGATGGAACCACACCCGGAACTTGTACTTGAGAACCCTTCACCTTATTGCCTGGCCGATCCGGGAAGAGAATACCTGTATTTTCTAAGATATGGAGGTTCTGTTAAGCTGGATCTCAGGAAATTCCCTCAATCTTCGCAGTATTCATTTCAATGGATTGATCTTGTAAACAGCCGCGACTCAAATTCCGGGATCATATCCGGAGGATCAATTGTAGAAATCAAATGTCCTGAGGATTATCCCGAGACTGTGAATTTTAAGGACTGGTTGCTTCACCTGGTAAGAAAAGTTGAATAATCAACACTAAAAATTCAAGATTATGAAAAGATTAACTCTGTTTTTATCCTTTGTCCTGATATCAGCTATTATTCATGCCAGGCAAGTTGAACAGTTTGGAGTTCTGGAACTTGAACTTAAGGGTCCCTCAACAGGTAATCCTTTTATCGAAGTTCAGTTCACAGCTGAGTTCAGGCTGATGAACAGATCTCTGAACTGTGAAGGATTTTATGATGGGGATGGCATATACAGGATCAGATTTATGCCAGACGCACCCGGAAACTGGACTTACATTACAAAAAGCAACATTAAAGAGCTGGACTCAAAGAGAGGCAGCTTTACCTGTGTTATAGCTGCTAGTGGAAATCACGGACCTGTAAAAGTCCGCAACACCTTTGACTTCGGTTATGCTGACGGAACACCCTTTTATCCGGTCGGAACAACATGCTATGCATGGGTTCATCAGCCGGAAGAGCTTGTTAAACAGACGTTGGCAACCCTTGCAAATACAAGCTTCAACAAGATCCGTATGACAGTAATGCCAAAGAACTATGATGTATATATAAACAATGAACCTCCTTATTATCCTTTTGA
>CAZCQC010000407.1:0-5416 GCA_964500155.1 uncultured Rikenellaceae bacterium
ATGCAGGAACAGTGGAGAAAAATCGGAACAAAAATCGACCGACCTTATTACAACTAAAACACTTGGACTGGCCTATCTGGAAGAGTTTAAGCTGGAGGAGGCTGAAAAGGAATTCCTGAAGTATATTGATCTTGCACCGAATGATAAGTTTGGATATGCGAATCTCGGTCTGACTTACTTAAGAATGGCTAATTACTCCGAAGCAGAAAAAGAACTGAACAAAGCAATTAAGATCGATCCGAACGATCCGGATGTCAGACTTATACTTGCAACTGTATTCAAGATGAACAATGAACGGGATAAGGCTATCAATGAGCTTAAGGGTGCCCTTGAATTTGCTCCCGACCATGTAAAAATACTTTATGAAATATCTGAATTGTTTTCAACCCTGCCTGACGAAGATTCACAGAAACAGCGCGAAAATTATATTGACATTCTTGTCCAAAAAGCACCCGCTAACCTTGTCCCGCATCTTAACCTGACAGATATTCTTATCCGGAAAGGTGAATTCGATAAGGCACTGGAACAGATGGAAATTATCAATAAACAGTTCCCTGAATTCCCGAAGGAGGCAGTTGAATACTATAATAAGACCCTTTCGTTGCTGAGAAAAAAGGAGAAGGAAAATGCAATTATCCAGTTTACAATTTTCCACAATTATCTTAAGGTTACTTCACCTTACCAGGCTGGGATAATGGATCTGAAGGGTCCGGGAGGATCGCTGATTGGGTTTCCTGTCATAACTTTCGACAGACAGTCTTCATCATCCAGGAAAACAGAAAATACATCCCTCCTGGATATTATAAGGTTTACGAATGTAGCTTCAGCAGCCGGTCTGGATATTGTTCCTCAGTCGGGAGAGGGTAAAAATGCAGAATTCAGATGTTCAGCTCATGCCGAAGGATGTGACTATGATGGCGACGGAGATATTGATCTTTATGCCGGTAGCTATGATCCTTCATCTTCATCATATAAACATTATCTGTTCAATAACGAAATGGGTAAATATACAGATGTGTCAAAAGAAGCAGGATTAAATCATTCAGGAATTGAATCATCTGCAGCTTTTGCCGATTATGATAACGACGGCTTCCCCGACCTTTTTGTGATGAAGGAGGGGGGTGATGTCCTATACCGGAATACAGGAAAAGGAACATTTGAAGATGTAACAGATAAAGCAAAAGCAGGAAGCAGCACAGGAGGGAAAAATGCTCTTTTCTTCGATATGGATCATGACGGGGATCTTGATCTTTTTGAGATCTTGTCAAATTCAAACTTGCTCCTGAGAAATAATTCAGACGGATCATTTGAAGATCAGTCTGCAAAACTTGGCCCTCAGAGCGGTGAAATAATAACCACAGGTGCAGCTTTTGGAGATTTTGATGATGACGAGGATATCGACTTTATTGCAGTTAATAAAAACTCAGGTGCCGTCTTATATTCAAATCAGCGGCAGGGTGTTTTTAAGGATATTGCTGCTGTAAGCGGATTATCGGGTTATGAAGGAGCTGGTGCGGTGGCAGTCGGGGATTATAATAACGACGGATATCTTGACCTATTTATCGGATCGGCTTCGGGTGGGAATCATTCTCTGCTAAGGAATCTGCGCGATGGTACTTTTGAGAAGGAAAAAAACAATGCAGAAATGCTTCGGTCCCTTGAAAAAGTAAACGTATACGATGCTTCTTTTCTTGATTTTAATAATGACGGATTCCTCGATCTTTTAGTGGTCGGGGAATCACAGGAAAAAGAGGGTCGCGGAATTAACCTGAATTATAACGATGGAAAAGGTAGTTTCAAAAATGTTTCAGATCTGATACCGGTTGAAGCAAAATCCGGAAAACAAATTACAATTTTTGATTATAATGATGATGGCGACCTTGATGTTGTTATTGCAGGTCTCAACGGAGGCATTTCTCTTCTGCGTAATGACGGGGGAAATAACAACCATTTTATTACAATGAAGCTGGTGGGGTTGAGAGCAGGCAGCGCTAAGAATAATCACTTCGGCATCGGGGCGAAAGTCGAGATGCGTGCAGGCGACCTCTATGAAACAATGGTTGTTACTGATCCCAACATCCATTTTGGAACCGGCAGTAATTCGAGAGCTGATATCATCAGGATCAGATGGACAAACGGAGTGCCTCAGAACATTTTTATGCCCGGATCCGACCAGGCACTTATCGAGGAGCAAACACTTAAAGGTTCATGTCCATTTCTCTATGGATGGAATGGGGAAGAATATGTTTTTGTGAAGGATATTTTATGGAGAAGCGCTCTGGGAATGCCAACCGGAGTAATGGGAGGCACAACATCATATGCCTTTGCAGATGCTTCGGATGATTATTTGAAAATTCCGGGCGATATGCTGAAACAGAAAAATGGTAGTTACACAATTCAGGTCACCTCTGAACTCTGGGAGACTATTTACCTTGATAAACTGGAACTTGTCGCTGTAGATCACCCCGATTCATTAGATATTTTTGTCCCTGAACAGTTTGGTCCTCCCCCATTCCCTGGTTTAAAGATCCTGACCGTTAAAGAGAAATATATTCCGGTTTCAGCTGAAGATTCAGAAGGCAATGATGTGCTTCCTTTTATATCTCAAAAAGATGACAATTACCTTTCAGGCTTCAGATCAGGCAAATACCAGGGAATAACGGAGATGAAGGATCTTATAATCGATCCCGGAAACATTGATGCGTCAGGAAGGTTATTTCTTTTTATGAACGGTTGGATATTCCCTACCGATGCCAGCATAAATGTTGCAATTTCTCAATCGGATGATATCAGGGTAACTCCTCCGATGATAGAGGTAATAAATAAAAACGGCGAGTGGGAAACAGTTATCACCAGCACGGGATTTCCTATGGGTAAGGATAAAACTGTAATAACTGATCTTTCAGGGAAGTTCCCAACAAATGATCACCGGATAAGGATCAGGACAAATATGGAAATATACTGGGACCAGATTTTTTTCGCTGAAGATTTACCTGAGGCTCCAGTTGTAAGAAATATTCTTAATCCTTCAAGTGCCGACCTGCACTACAGAGGATTCTCAGAACCATTCAGAAAAGGCAGCCGTTACGGACCTCACTGGTTCGATTATTCTGTTGTTGAAAAGGAACCGAAATGGAGGGATCTTACAGGAAATTACACCCGATTCGGTGATGTCCTGCCACTATTGTCAGAGTCGGATAATAAGTACATTATTACAAATGCAGGTGATGAAACAACTATCGGGTTCAAAGCCACGTCATTGCCATCATTAGCCAAAGGATGGAAAAGGGATTTCCTTATCCGCAGCGTCGGCTGGGTTAAAGATGGTGACCTGAATACAGCATTTGGTAATACGGTTTTGCCTCTTCCCTTCCATGGAATGAAAAGCTACCCTCCCTCAGCAAGCGATAAATACCCGGATGATCCGGAATTAAATAAATATAACCGCGAATACAATACAAGGGTCGTAACGGCGGATCAATATTTAAATGCGTTAAGAGGAAATTCTAATATTGTAGTTAAATGACTGGTATTATTAATTTTAAATACCCCCTTCCCGACCTTCCCCCAGGGGGGAAGGAGCTAAAACATCCCGTTTGGCGGGATAAGAAAGGGAGTTTCTTGTTTAAAAAGGTTATAAGCTTATTTTTCTGCCTTTTCATAATATGCTTTTCTTTTCAATTATCGGCTCAGAAAAAAAGTATTTTATTTACCGATGTAACGGGCCCTTCCGGGATTGATTTCAAATACACATTCGGCGATCTTTCCTACAGGAATATTCTTGAAAGCAGCGGATCAGGAATAACAATATTTGATTACAACAACGACAACCTGATGGATCTGTTCATGATGAACGGAACATATATTGAAGGCATATCTGATCAAGGGGGGAAGAAATTTATTAATACTCCCGACAGGCTTTATAAAAACAATGGTAACGGAACATTTACTGAGGTATCAGGGAAAGCAGGGGTTAACGACACTAACTGGAGCATGGCGGCAGGAGCTATAGATTATGATAATGACGGGGACCAGGATCTCTACCTGCTTAATTATGGGCCGAATGTTTTCTACAGGAACAATGGCAACGGAACATTTGCCGACATAACAAATTATATAGGTCTCAGGGGTCCGGAAAAGTTAAATGGATTTCTAAAATGGAGCATTGGCGTCTCATTCTGGGATTATAACCACGACGGAAGGCTCGATGCAATGGTTGGTAATTTCCTGGCTTTCGACCCGGCTTACTTTACACCGACAACTCCCGATCTGATGCCTCAGCCATCCGAATATAAAGGTCAGGCTTCTTTGTTATATGAACAGCAGCCCGATGGAAAATTTGTTGATGTCACACGTAAAAACAACCTCTATTACCCTGATTCAAAATGCATGGGACTTACCGTATATGATTATGACGATGACGGAGATATTGATATTTTCCAGGCTAACGATCATCAGCTCAATTTCATGTTCAGGAATGATAAGGGGATTTATAAAGAAGTCGGTGTGGAGATTGGCGTGGCTGCAAACAGCCAGGGTATAGGGACCGGCTCAATGCATGGAACAATCGGTGATGTTGATGGTGACGGACTAATTGACATTCTGGTTGTCGATCTTTCATATGGAGCGCTTTACAGGAACATGGGCAACGGATTCTTTGAAGATATTACCGAAACAAGCGGCATTCAGGGGCCTCTGGCAGGGAAAGGAGGATGGGCTGCAGCTTTCCTCGATTTTGACAACGATGGTGACCTTGATATAGTTTCAGCAAACGGAACCGCTGAGGAACTTGTACTTCAATATCCATTACTTCTAGAGAATGACGGCAAAGGACATTTCAAAGACACAGGGAAGGAGTATGGAGATTATTTCAAGGTAAAACGTTCGGGAAGAGGTCTTGCTGTATGGGATTTTGACAATGACGGAGATATGGATATAATTATATCGCATGTCGACCTGAAAGCTACACCAGCATTGCTCAGAAATGACGGAGGAAACGCAAATCACTGGATCGGGATAACACTGAAAGGCGGTAAAGGCCCGGCTTCAGCATTAGCTGCCAAGGTTATCGCAACAGCCGGTGGAAAGAGACAGGTACTTGTCAATCAATGGGCAACAAGTTACCTGAGCAATAATGATCCCAGGGTACATATTGGCCTGGGAAGCTCAAAAACAATTGATGAGCTTGAAATCTTCTGGACCGGAGGGAAAAAAGAGGTTTACAAAAATGTAGCCGCAGACAGAAATATTACCATAATGGAGGGAAAAGGAATTAGTGAATAAAGTGACTAAAGTTTTGAGTGACTTGAGTATTTAAAGTTATTTCAACTCTAGGCACTCTAGGCACTCTAGGCACTTCATAATAGAAAGTAGAAAGTAGAAATTAACTTATTTAATATGAACAATAAATACATAA
>CAZCQC010000408.1:0-3037 GCA_964500155.1 uncultured Rikenellaceae bacterium
GTTGCATTGTAACATTTCCATTGACCTCTCCTGTTCCGCTGCCATCGATCAGAGCAGTCTGGGAATCTGAGGAAAGGAGAGTAAGATTCCCAGCTGAATTGAGAGTGCCGTTGCATAACAGGATCCCGGCCAATGACTGTCCGGGTGTGGTTATTGTGGTTGTGCTGCCTGGATCAACAATTATATTGTTATAGGAAATTGGTGTTGTTCCATTCATCAGCTGTGTGTTTCCGGAAAAAACAACTGTACTGTTCTGATTAACCCAGGACCCGTTATTTGTAACATTTCCCTGTAGAACAATATTACCTGCGGATGCAAGGAAAACTGTCCCGGAGGAGATTGTCAGGCCCTGACCTGAACCTGACAGATTCCAAAGGAGAAGCATGACAGATATAATTACGCTTCTTTCCGGCTTTATAGATTTTCTTTTCAGTATCATTTTAAGATAATTGATTTGATAAACTAACAGGTTATTGTGTGTTAGTAAACCACTGGACATCCTGGAACCTGATTATATCACCATTTTGTGATGAGGTAACATACAATTCCAGATAATCGTTCTTTGCCATATCAGGAATATAAATTACAGTTGAGAACTGAAACGGCTGGTTAGCTGTTACTATTCGAAGATCGGTCTCTCCATACCGTGTACCGGTAACGCCGTTTTTGACAATAGCAATTGTTATGCGGACATTACTATTATTTGATGTAATATTCCCGGTGATGATTGCCCAGGCATCAAGAAGATAATCAGTCTGATAGGTGATTCTGTTATTATTAGCAACCCACTTTGTGGTGTAAAGGGACGTATTGGTCCAGTTGGCCTTATAGAATGTTCCGGCAGTCGTTACGGTTGTTGTGGATACATTATTATTGACATTTATTTTTATATGGGGACTCTTATTCTCAGTTCCTGCATTGTTGGTAATAAAAACATTCGCATCTCTTCCATCTGCACGGGTGAAATCAAATCCGCTGAAGAAAGTTCCCTGGTTATTCCATGCATTATTTGTAATAAATAGCGAACTATAAGATGTGAATGTGTCGGGAGCATAAAGAACACCGATGTCACTTCCGGATGTTGTATTATAAAAAGTACAGTTTAAAATGGAAATACTTTCAGATACGCCAGATAATAGGTGGATCCCTCTTCCGCATTGAAGGAAATCCGATTCCGATATTTTAAATGAACCGCCACTCGCCACGCCTGCAGCTATTTCTATTCCTGCCCCGGAACAATCCTCAAAATCAACATCAAAAACCCACAGATCATTATTATTTGTGGAGACTATTGCTTTATTAAACCCCGTGAAATAAACATCTTTTACTTCATGATATGTTCCGCTTCCGGTGAAATTCAGTGCATTATTTCCTGAAGCATCAGAATAAGCCTTAAATGTAAGCATCTTAAAGTAACATTCAGTCTGACAATCGAACATTGGGCTGCCCGAGACTCCTGATGTAGCATCGATTTCTGTTTCACCGAATGAGATTCCCTGGAAAGTGACAGGAAAAGGGAGGTTGATGGTTTGAGTTGCATCGATCTCGTGTGTTTCACCGCTAAGACGGACTACTGTCGGTCCGCTCATATGCAAATTAAGGAATTCAATTACCTCAGGTATGGTGGTAAAACTCCCGTTCTGGGAAACATCAAGCAGATTGTCCGTTCGTGTCTCCCTGTTCCTTGTTATCCAGTTGCCCTCCCAGGCAACATAAGTTTGTCCACGCCATCGGGTAAGACTGGTTTCTGGATTTCCATCAATAGTTGCTCCTGAATTTCCTTCAACTGTCACCAGGTTAAGATGTGTACCTATATTTTTTACGGTAATTGACAAACCATTATCTGCACTTGTTACCACAGGGAGGGTAAGTGTTATATCACCGGAAGCAAGGACCAACGTCTCCGACTTTAATAAGGTGGCATCGGCCGATTTGGTGGAAGGAGTTTCGGAAACATTAAAAGATACCCATTTACTCCCATTCCAAAAGTAAAAGCCGTCAGGCACCGTTCCTCCTGTACTGTAAACGAGCATTCCCGGAGGTACGGGATCAGTTAAGGGGTCAGGCTGATCGAGGCTGACAAGTGCAACCCGCGGGATCAATAATCCTCTGTTGATGCTTTCAAGCTCCAGCAGTGAATTTGCATTCATTGTCATATCAACCCCGTCAGTGATCTTTACCTGACTATGGGAAATGACAGGAAATCCAGATAACAAGAATGTTATAAGGAGCAGGGACAACTTATTCGAATTCATATTATAGGCAATATTTAATATTAATTATCCTGACTTTCACTTTAGATAATTTAAATAACAAAAAGACCTGTCACCACTTCTGACAGTATTTACTTTAAACAATTCACAGTTTAATATGTTTGATATACTTTTTGTTACCCGAAAAATTTCTCTAAGAATTATATGCCTGAATTTCAGATATGTACATTATAATTCAAACAGGAGTTATAAAAATTGCCGTACCAGGATCGAAAAATGTTTTTGCAATCAGACCTAAAATAAAATTAGAAATATTACCAAATGTGTTACTAAATATTAATTTTACTACTAAAGAATAATTAACAAAGTAATACGGATGACTTTTGATTTCATCAGATTATTAAAAGTGATAGAAGAAAACCAGTTGGATGTGTTTTCTACCGGTGACCTGTCACAAATATTTGATCTTTCAACACAAAATATCCAGAACTACCTTGAGACCCTCGCGAATAATGAATTGATAACCAGATTAGAAAAAGGTAAATACTGCAGGATCTATATCAGGGACAAATTTATTATTGGCAGCAGGATAGTTGAGGGAGGGATAATGTCTCATCAGTCAGCTTTAGCACTGCACGAAATTGATCAGGATACTCCGGGTGAAGTATTTGTATCATCAAGTCATCAGAAAGCTAATAAAACTGTGCTTGGAACTCATATTAATTTCATACGGATACGTCCTCACAAGAATTTTGGGTCAACCGATTTCTTTCGCCGGAATTACAAATTCAGGGCAACAGATATTGAAAAGACTATCCTGGATT
>CAZCQC010000409.1:0-3143 GCA_964500155.1 uncultured Rikenellaceae bacterium
AATTCCGCACTGGAGGAGTAGTTTGAAAAAATGCATGAAACAGTTATTAAAGTGATTTTCTTTGTCGGAAGTCCGAAGTCCGAAGTCGGAAGTCCGAAAATGTTCAGTAAATTATGGGAAAATTTAAATTTGAGAGCCTGATTATCTGGCAAAAAGCAATGGATTATGGTGAAATCATCTTCGATTTATCCAAAAAATTCCCTGAAGATGAGAAGTATAATTTATCTTCACAGATTCGCAGAGCAGTAGACTCCATAGCCCTGAACATATCAGAGGGTTCAATCGGACAATCTAATCTGGAGTTCAAAAAGTTTATTGGCTTTTCTATTCGCTCTTTGGCTGAAGTGGTTACTTGTTTACATAAAGCTTTTAGAAGAAAATATATTTCTGAGGAAGAATTTAATAAATACTACGATTACGCTTATAATCTAATAAACATGATGACAGCGTTTAAAAAGAAGATAGAATAAGTCGGAAGTTGGAAGTTTGAAATCAAAAGACTTGAATGCTTCGGACTTCGGTCTTCGGTCTTCTGACCTAATAATTAATATAATATTTATCAGTATGTTATCGATAGAAGAAATTAGAAGCAAAGCCCGGCAATGGCTCGGACCTGAGTTCAATGAGGAGACCCGTAAAGAAGTCAGAGAGATGCTCGAAAAGGATGAGAAGAAACTTGTAGATGCATTTTATCAGGACCTTGAATTTGGAACCGGCGGATTAAGAGGTATAATGGGAGCCGGGACAAATAGAATGAATATTTATACTCTGGGCATGGCAACCCAGGGACTATCAAATTATATAATTAAGGAGTGCGGGAACAAGGGAATAAAAGTAGCAATAGCCCATGACTGCAGGAATAACAGCCGGTACTATGCTGAGACGACTGCTGATATCTTTTCTGCAAACGGGTTTGAAGTATACCTGTTTGAGGCTCTTCGTCCGACGCCGGAACTTTCATTTGCGATAAGGAAGTACAAATGTCAGAGTGGTGTTGTGATAACTGCTTCGCATAATCCCCCGGAATATAACGGGTACAAAGCTTATTGGGACGACGGAGGACAGGTTGTTGCTCCTCATGATGAAGCCATAATTGAAGAGGTAAGGAAAATTACATCAGTATCCCAGATTAAATTTGATGGGAAAAAGGATAAAATTAAAATAATTGGGAAAGAAACGGACCAGCTGTTTTTGAATGAAGTAATAAAAATGAGTATCAATCCTGACATTATAAAGAAGCAAAATGATATCGGGATAGTTTATACTCCTATTCATGGAACCGGAGGGACTTTAGTCCCACAGGCACTTAAAATGTATGGCTTTAGCAATATTCAGAATGTTCCTGAACAGGATATTGTTGATGGAAACTTCCCAACAGTAAAATCGCCCAATCCCGAAGAACCGGCTGCTCTTTCCATGGCAATTAAAAAAGCCTATGAAACTGGTGCAGAAATTGTTATGGCAACTGATCCTGATGCTGACAGGATAGGTGTCGCTGTAAGAAATATAAAAAATGAGTTTGTTCTATTGAACGGTAACCAGACAGGGGTTCTTCTCACACATTATATACTTTCCCAGTTTAAAGAAAGGAACAAGTACAAGGGGAATGAGTACATCATCAAGACGATTGTCACAACTGACCTTCTTGATAAAATTGCAGAAAAATATAAAGTCAAATGTTACAATGTTCTGACTGGATTCAAGTTTTTTGCAGAGCTGATCCGTAATCTTGAAGGAAAAGAAAAATACATTGGGGGTGGAGAAGAGAGTTATGGATTTCTTCCGGGTGATTATGTAAGAGATAAAGATGCTGTAGCTTCGTGTGCTCTGGCTGCAGAGGTGGCAGCTTACGCAAAAAACAGGGGGAAATCGCTTTATGAGCAGCTGATCGACATTTACCTGGAATATGGATTATACAAGGAAAAACTTATCAATATTGTCCGCAAAGGTAAAGAGGGTGCCGAGGAGATAAAAACAATGATGACAACATATAGAAACAATCCGCCAAAAATCATTAATAACAGTAAAGTAGTAAAGATAAATGATTACGAGACATTAGTATCAGTTGACTGCCTGACAGGAAAGAAGAGTGGGATTGACCTCATAAAATCGGATGTATTGCAGTTTTTCCTCGAGGACGGATCAAAAATTTCAGTACGCCCATCAGGTACCGAGCCTAAGATCAAGTTTTATTTCAGTGTAAATACGAAATTGGAATCAGCAGCAAGATTTGACGAAACTGAGATGTATCTCGATCAAAGAATAACTGATATCATAAAGGACATGAGACTATCTTGAGTTTTTTACCACGGAGTTACTCGGAGTTTGACACAGAGTGGCATGGAGTGTTCTAACTGTGTAACTCTGTATAACTCAGTGAAACTCCGTGGTTAAGAAAAAATTGATAACCTGAAAAGGATTGCTTCGTCCCCGCCGGCTGGCGGGTCCTCGCAATGACGGAATTATTAAGTTTAATTTATTATGAAATCATTTAGGAAGGAACTTTGGTTCGAAACTTCAACGCGAAGGGCATTCATTAATATAACAGGCCAAGTTGAAAAATGCCTGCAGGAAAGCGGAATTGCAGAAGGTTTAGTGCTGGTGAACGCTATGCACATAACAGCAAGTGTATTTATAAATGATGACGAATCTGGGTTGCATCATGATTTTGAAGTATGGCTTGAGAAGCTTGCCCCGGAGAAACCATATTCACAATACAAACATAACGGATTCGAAGACAATGCCGATGCGCATATCAAAAGAACCGTAATGGGCAGGGAAGTTGTTGTAGCTGTTACAAACGGAAGGCTCGATTTCGGGCCCTGGGAGCAGATTTTCTACGGCGAATTTGATGGCAAGCGCGGGAAAAGAGTCCTTGTGAAGATTATCGGTGATTAAAGTCGTGCAAGTCATGCAAGTCGTACAAGTCGTGCATGTCGTACAAGTCGTGCATGTCAATCATTGAGAAGACTTGCAAGACCTGCAGGACCTGCAAGACCGCTCGACAAATTTATTTAAACCACTCATCCGAAAAGTTTACCAGGTATACCTTTTCAGTGGCTCGCGTGAGTGCAGTATAGAACCACCTGAGATAATCAATAGTAATATCATTCCTGTTAAACATTCCCTGATCGATAAAGACC